>ONDV01000064.1 GCA_900316665.1 uncultured Lachnospiraceae bacterium | reverse complement strand
AAGATCGCAGAGGAGTTCATCCGTATTTCTGAAGAGGGCAAGTACCATCCGGACTTTTATGAGGCAAGAAAAATAGGAGTCACATCCTTCCCGACGCTGTTTCTTGAAATAAATGGGAAATATTATGACTTAAAAGGAAGTGCAATTACCCTCAATGATTTAGAGGAAAATCTGAATATCATTAAGGAAAAGGACGGGATCCTCAATGATGGATACAATACGCCCGTTGCCTGTAATATCGACGGTACAGGTTGTAAATAAGCTATTTAGTGTTTGCGACTTGATCAGCAGACACTAATTAAAACTGACCAATGTTTAACGTTTAAAACTGACCCACCCCTGGAGATGGAAAGTACCTGGCCAGTGCAACAATCTACATGAGGCAGTCGGAGAGGATCCGGCTGCTGTTTTTATTGTTATGAAAAGATATCAACGCACATCGGCAAAAAAAATAAAAAATTGCCGATATGCGTGATAATATTCGAAGGGAGCACGACAGAGAATGCTATTACGTGAGAATTACACAAAAGAACATATCGTTGAGTTAAGGGAGCAGATCCTTCTATCCTGGAACGGTTTGATTCAGGAAATGGATGACTATCAGACGTTTTCTTCTGTTTACAACACGGTTTCACATATTGAGTTGGGATATCGTGGACTGGAAAAGGAACCGGCTGACTGCCTGAAGGATACGATAGAGAGTTGCATCTGTATCATGGGAAGAGTAACATCAAAAGGACAGGTAACGATACCTATTGAAATTCGTAAAAAGCTTGGAATTAAGAATGTTGACAAGGTTTTATTTATGGAGGATTCCGGAAGAATTTATATGATGAATTCATCTATGGATAAACTGCGTGAAGCACAGAGAGCATTTGCCGGAGAGGCAGAAAAAGCCGGTCTAAAAAATGATGATGATGTAATGGCAATGATGAATTGCATCTTCACACAGCTCCAGCTCGTCTATAATAAGCCAAAATTAGAGTACAGTAGACAACCGGGATGTCCGTAGGAAAAGGTTAAGGCTATTGAGGAAGCTTTGAAACACTCTAAGATGATTTAGGGAAAATATTAATCATAGGAGAAGATACACAAAATAATTTGCACTCCTGCTTGCAATTGCAAGCAAAAGCAAATATAATAAAGAAAAAGGAGGCGATACTATGGCAAATACAACCGCTGTTTATGCAAGAATAGATACGAATCTCAAGGATAATGCTGAGAGCATTCTTTCTCAGCTTGGCATTTCTCCATCCAGTGCAATTCAGATGCTTTATAGTCAGATCGTATTGAAAAAAGGTATGCCGTTTGAATTGAAACTTCCTTCTTCTAAGCCATTAGCTGTTGGTGCAATGACCAGAGAAGAACTTGATGCAGAACTCCAGAAGGGTGTTGATTCCATCAAAGCAGGAAAGGTATATTCTGCAGATGAAGTCGACGCGGTACTTACAAAGGAGTTTGGCATATGACGGATAGCTATAATGTCGGCTATTCTGTAGATGCACTTGGTGATTTACGAGAAATCTATTCGTATATTGCGAATGAACTTCTTGTTCCGGAGACAGCCACAGCTCAGCTGGGGCGCATACGAAAGGAAGTTCGTTCATTGGATTTCATGCCAGCTCGTTATACGTTAGTTGAATGGGAGCCTTGGCATTCGATGAAAATGCATCAGCTTCCGATAGACAACTTTATTGTGTATTATCTTGTCGATGATAAAGAAAGGACAGTTACAGTAGCACGAATATTCTACGGTGGTCGAGATATCGAAGGAATTATAAATTCAAATAAATAAACATAAGTGGAGCTTTTTGTGTGAAAACAAGAGCTCCATTTTTATATCAAAAAATACATTTTGTGAAAGGATAATATTCCATTCTCTGAAGAAATCATTATTCAACGGGCTATTATCTGATTGACAAATTCTCTGATGAGAAAGAGTTTCTGCCCACTGGAAATTGCGAGGGCGAGGCTGAATAACTACTTTTTGGAGGGTGGGAGACTATAGGATTATTGTCAGAAGAATCAAGATAAATACACTTTTTTTATTTCTGTTCGAAGGAAGGTCTCCATCCGGCAAACTGAACGAGCTGCTCATCGGTACGATGATAAAATCTCTGGTTTTTATCCAGTTTGGCGATTTCTGCCATTTCTTCCTTCGTGAGAGTGAAATCCAATATATCCAGATTGTCCTTGATGTGATCCACATTTTTGCTTCCTGGGATCACTACTAATCCCATCTGGGTGTGCCAGCGGAGAATGACCTGTGCACTGGACTTGCCGTATTTCCGACCAAGCTCTGCAAAGAGAGGCTCATTGATCAGGGATTTGTCACCATGACCAAGCGGATACCAGCTCATAAGCTTGATATCATATTTGTCGAGTACCTGGCGAAGTTCTTTCTGAGTAAAGTAAGGATGCGCTTCAACCTGGATGAACTGAGGCACGATTTCCCATTTGGTCTGCAGTTCTTCGATATATTTTCCTTCAAAATTAGAGATGCCGATAGCTTTGGCTTTTCCTTCTTTATATGCCTTTTCCAGTTGGCGATATCCGGCAAGCCAGTTGCCGGCAGGCTGATGGATATAAAGAAGATCTACGATGCCGCGACCGCAGGCCCTTTCATTTACATAAGCGTTGGCGGTATCTACCAGTGAGTATCCCATTTTCAAAGCTTCTCTTACGCTGTTTTCTGCATCAGCAGGTGTCAGCATATATGTTCCGATGCCTACTACAGGGCAGTTTACTCCGTTGTTAAGTGTTACATATTCCATGATCTGTTCCTCCTTATACCAATCCGTTATCTTCAAGCCACTTTTTTACAGAGCCACCTGCATTTGCCGCATTGCTGCCGGTGATGGATAATCCTCTTTTGACATTTGCCCCCGGAGCCAGTTTTTTGATATTACCTTCAGATGATCCCATGCCACTGCCTTCGTTGGTGCAGAGAGGAAGAATCGTCTTACCCGTGAAGTCATAGCGGTCAAGGAAAGTGTAGACAGCCATCGGCATGGTTCCCCAGTAATTCGGATAAGCCAGGATCACGGTGTCATACTCGTCAATGCTGTCCAGGTAGTTTGTAAGTTCCGGTCTTGCGTTTGTCCTGAGATCCTTTTTGGCTTCCTCGATGCATGTCAAGTAAACTGGGGAGTAGGGGGCTTTCATTTCGATCTTAAAGGTATCCGCGGAAATCTGCTCCTTCATCCCGTTTACAACGATTTCCGTGTTGCCGACCTTCACATATCTCATTGCACCGCCGAAGTAGTTTTCATCTGCTCTTGAAAAGAATGCAATTAATGTTTTTGCCATTTGTATGTCCTCCATTTCATTATGTGGTCTTGTACGTTTGTTCTTTCTGTGTATATTGTTGCACATGGTACTTGAGAAATCCAATCGAAAAGTATTATAATTGATTTAATAATTAAATAGCGAGGCAAAAACCTATGAATACAAAGCAGATTGATTACTGCATAGAGCTGGCACACACATTGAATTTCAGCAGAGCCGCAGAGAATATGTTTATAAGCCAGCCTACACTGACTTATCAGATCAAGCTTCTGGAAGATGAAGTTGGATTTGCGATATTTGAGAGAAGCGGGAAAGGCGCTGCGCTTACTCCGGCGGGCTCTCAGTTTGTCACATACCTTGCCAATATGAGGGAAGAGATGAAACGGGCTATCGAGCAGGGGCAGAACTTCAGCGCAAAGTATAAGGATAATATCACGATCAGCATGATGGTGAGACAGGCCGTGTACTTTCTTCCTGAAGCCATGAGGATCTTTTCAGACAGACATCCGGATATTCAGATAACACCAAAGTTTGAATATGAGAATGGTGTGGAAGGTTTTTTAAGGAATGAAACAGATATCCTGTTTGCCTTGAAGGAGCAGACAAAGCAGATACCGGGGATTGATGTACATGATCTGTTTGAAAGCCATATCTATTTGATCTCCCTAAAAGAGGATGAACTGGCTTCGAAGAATCTTCTTACAGAAGGGGATTTGTATGGGCGGACGCTGATGGTGGGTGGAGGATCACCGCCGGCATTGAAAGCAGTGCAGCACAGGCTGATAGCTTCGGGAAAGATCAATTTTTTTAACAGTGCGGACCACGATACAACGCTTACGAATGTGGCTGCTGGAAGAGGTGTATGCCTGGCACCGGGATTCCTTAATGATCATAGTGGGCAGTTTGCTTGGACACCGTTCGACTGCAGAGAAAGTTTTTCCTGTGTTTTGTGCACACATAAAAATGATGCGAGAGACGGAGTGAATGAATTTATTGAGGTGCTAAAGGGTTTGTATCTGGAGGCGGTGGCCTTCCCTTTGTGATAGAATAAGCCTGTAATCTGGTCGATAATTTTAGTTGGAATCAAAATAACGGACAATTTCAGACGTAGCCCCGACATTCATATCGGTGTCTCTAGGCATCCAAGAAATAGAAATATAATGATAGGATTATTTGATATGGAAGAAGAAACAATCGTCATACCACCGGAAGACGTGGAGATAATAGATGAATCCGAGTATAAAGCGGATCTTGCTGAACATTTCGATCATGTTCCGGAAGTAGCAAAACCTCTGCTGAAGGAAGCCAAGACAGCCTTTTCAAAGATCAAGAAGGCTTTATATACTGCACCTGCGTTTATTAACGCAGTAAAAGCTGCTATTCCCGATGTGACTCTGCAGGCCGTATTAACCGATGATCAGAAACAGCAGATTGTCAAGGGTGCCTTAAAGCTGATGACGAAGAAAGATGGATCGCTTATGGCCAACCTGATCAATCCGGAAACAAAGAAGATTGTCGCAACGATTCCGTTAAAGTCTGTACAGATGGCACCTCATATGACACAAGCAATGACGAGCTTTTCTGCACAGATGCAAATGGTCCAGATTGCGGAGCAGATTCAGGTGGTTCAGCTTGCTGTGGAAGAAGTGAGAATGGGACAGGAGTACGACCGTCTGGCAACGGCATATAGCTGTCAGCAAAAACTGCTGCAGGCAATGGAGATTAAGGATCCGCAGCTTAAGGCGATGGCGCTCATGCAGCTCGCTTCGGATGCTGAAGATAGCCGAAATCTATTGATGTTAAGCCAGAGAAGCAACGTTGAGTTTATTATGGACCAACCAGAGGGCTTCCTTCAGAAAATGCTGTCAGGCTCTTCACCAGAGAAGATTAATGGAAGAATGAGTGAGATCAGACAAAGCCTCTGTGCTGTTAACATGGTATCCTTTGCAGAGGCGATGGCTTATCAAGAACTTGGTGAACATGAAGCGGCCAGGAAAAGCCTGACGTATTATGCGGGCTTTATAGATGATACATACGTATCTGTGCCAGGACTGGTTGAGCGGTTGGATCTGATTGATCCGGCACCGGAAAACTACTGGTCAAAGACACTTCCTGATATAAGCAAGAAAATACAGGCACTACCCAGCGCACAAGATCCAAAACTGTTAGAGACAAAAAGAGGCCGGAGGAAGAAAAAATGAGTGATGAAGTAAGAGTTTGCAAAAACAAGAAATGCCAGAAAGTATTGCCGGCTGGATATAAGCATAGATATTGCGAGGCTTGCAGAATCCAGCATGCTCAGACAGCGAATAACGTACTGAAAGGTGTCGGTGCAGGAGTAGCTGCGTTAGCAAGTGTCGCAATGGTTGTTATTACTGGTGGAAAGATAAATCCGAAGAACTGAGGTGCAGGACTATGGCAAACGAAGAAAAGAAAATCTGGGGAATCCATACTCGGGACGATAACCTGTTCCTCAAAGGTAATGTGATAGCAATTGGCTGGCATGAAATGGGTGATCTCAGTCTGATTGATGCAAACCGGGATGCCTTTAAGGACAAGTATGTACAGGCTTATCCGGATGCGAAGAAGGGCAGCATCGCTACAGCTGCAGGTATGCTTTATCGCTTCTGTTATGAGGTCCAGATCGGTGATTACGTTGTATTCCCTTCCAAGAGCAATCGTGAAGTTAATATTGGCACAGTGGAAGGTGATTATGTGTATGATCCGTCCCAGATGGAGTATGTCCAGACCAGGAAGGTGAAATGGATGAAACACCTGCCGCGAATGTCCTTCTCACAGGGGGCTCTGTATGAAATCGGATCTGCGATGTCATTCTTTATGGTGAAGAACTATGCCGATGAATTTTTGGCAGCTCTGGACAAGGGATTCAAAGAATCATCGGCAGCCGCTGATGAGGACGAGACCGTAGGCGCAACGGCCGACGATATTATTGAGAGTACAAAAGACTTTATCCTGAAGGAACTGAGTCGTCAGTTAAAGGGCTATGACCTAGAGCAGTTTGTTGCGGATCTTCTTCGCGCGATGGGATACCGGACCACGGTGTCTCCACAGGGAGGCGATAGTGGCATTGACATCACAGCATACAAGGATGAGCTTCCTCCTCGTATCCTGGTCCAGGTGAAGAGTCAGGACAGCGACATCAAGGAGACGACGATCCAGTCATTGAAAGGTGCGATGCGAGAAGGCGACTACGGACTGTTTGTTACGCTGTCCAATTATACGAAGAACGCGCAGAAGTATCTTGATAGCACTCCGATCATTCGAGGTATCAACGGTACAGAGCTGGTTGATCTGATTTTGAAATATTATGAGGATCTGAGCGAGAAGTATCGTAAGATGATCCCACTCAAGATGGTTTACATCCCGGTACCGAAAGAGGAGTGATGCCGTATGATGATCAGCCCAGATGGGTATATAGAAGGCTATAAAAACAAACCATATAAAGAGTTACTAACAGTACGGGATAAGCTGCTTGAGGAAACCCGAGCTTTTGAGGACCATACATATAATCCGGAGCTTGAGATGATTCTTTATATTCGATACCGAAAGACCAAGCGTATCGAGGCACAGGAACAATAAGAAAAAAGATAGACCAAGGCTCCTCACTTCCGGCAAATGTGTCGGCGGCGAGGAGTCTTCTTTTATGCTTCGATTTCGATTGTGATGTCGGACTTGAATTCCACGGTGAAGTGGTCGGCGAAGACGGTGATCTTCTCGATGAGCTTTTTGTCCGCACTCCTTATCTTCAATTGGCTGACTGGTTGAGCGTCAAAAAGGCTGGAAGTTAAGATTTAGTGCTTGATATTTTGAAAGCCTTCGTTATAATCAAAGTAGGGAATACCCTACTTTCGTGGAAGGAGGCGAACATTATGGAAAAAATATTAGATAAGAGCACTTTTACGGATGATGCTAAGGTTATGTCGAAAGGACAGGTGACAATACCCAAAGATGTCAGAGAGGTTCTGGGCGTTGGTAATGGGGATCGTGTGACATTTGTGGTTGATACTGTTGTGAACTCAGCTGTTTTTGCAATGAAATACTTGCAGGATCAGCTTAAAGGTGAAGCGGAAAAGCTGGGGCTTGAATCGGAGCAGGACGTTAACAATCTGATGAAGTCTATCAGAGATGAGGATTGAGGATGAGGGTATTTATTGACAGCAACGTCCTGTTCTCAGCCGCACTTTTTCCCGGAAGCATATCTGCATTATCGAGCCGTACCTGGATACCGTCCGGGCTCATCGTGTCGGCGGTTGTTATCGCTTTTTTGCCGTCTCAGACTATCGGGACGGCTTTTCTGTTTTTCACGAATTCCAAACATGATATACTAAGTAACGAATTGTGCTAACGAGAAATGAATATAATTGCTACTGATTTCAAAGCCACTTGGAAGAAGACAAGATACGTATTCCAAGATATAAATCAGAATTTATCAGAAAATGAGGAATAGTTGAAATGGAGGCGCTATAATAACATGAAGATTGAAGGGAACCAGAAAGAACTGGATGCAATGGTAGAATTTCATA
>ONDV01000063.1 GCA_900316665.1 uncultured Lachnospiraceae bacterium | reverse complement strand
GCGACTTTTTGCGTCTACATGCCGTTGTCCATACTTGTCCGTAGTGTGACGAAGCGTGACAAGGAATGACAAGGAGCGACGAAATTATAGACTTTTTAAGGTCGGGAACTCTATTCGACTTACGGTAGCATTCGGTAAACCCCCGTATTATCAAGTATTCCCGTGATTTTCTCTGAAGTATTATCGAGTGTCATGCAGTATGCAGAAAATCAAATTTGCTGTACCTTTGCTGTACTTCCGATTTTCTGCTGTACTCTGCAGGAAAGAAGCAATAGAACCCTTTTCTAAAAGATGTTCAAATTCGCTGACAAATTGTCCAGTGCTTCCTTCTTGGTCATCTCCGTCACTTCGGCATAGATATCCATCGTGGTCTCAATGCTTGCGTGACCCATGATCGACTGAATTACCTTTACATTCGTTTCGTTCTCGCAGAAGCGGGTACAGAACGTGTGCCTTAAGTGGTGACAGGAAAAATGAGGAATAATCACCGGATCCCTGTGCTCGTTCTTCGCCTTCACAATCTCCTCGGCGTTGTGGGCCTCGTAGATCCTCCTGATAGCCCTGTTCACCGCCTGTGGATTGTGGATGGTTCCGAAGCGATTCGTGAAAATGAATCCGCTCATCCCATCGACCACTGCTTCTGAAAAGCCTTCTTCCTTCTGGCGATCGTACTCTCCCTTCAATGCCTCGTAAACCTGAGTCATCATCGGAAGAACCCGGATACCTGCTTCCGTCTTCGGAAGCGACACCTTGAATTCACACTTGTAGGTGCCCTCGTATCTCGGATAGTAAGTCATAGCATGGTTGATATTGATCGTCCTGGCTTCCAGATCTACATCCTGCCAGCGGAGTCCGACCACTTCACCAATTCTGCAGCCAGTTCCTAACAATACCGTGAAGAACGGAAGCCAGCCTGAGAATACCGGACTCTCGGCAATGTAATTCATGAACGCCCTCTGCTGCTCCACTGTTAATGCATGCCGGATGTTCCTGTGCATCCCTGTTTTCTTCTTGACCTCCGCCATCACTCCGTCCGTAGGATTCTTTCGGATGATGTCATCCCTGACAGCGAGCTGGAACGTCGGATGAAGAATACAGTGGATGGAATCCAGAGTAGTCAGTGCGAGATTTCTTTCATTCAGCAGATAATAGTAGTACTGCAATACATCCGAGTATTTGACATCGATCAGCTTATGCTTTCCGAAGTCTTCCCGGACGAAGCGGTCGTACATATAGATATATCCGCTTTTGGTATTGTCCCGCAGATTGTATTTCGTTGCTATGTACCGGTCAAACGTATCATTGACCGTAGCCCTTCCCGCAGCGTAACGGTCCAGACCATCGAGCTGATCCTTGATCAGCTTCTTTTCCCTCTCCCGAAGGGACAACAGATCATTGGCGTAGATATAACGGCGCTTTCCTAATGGATCCGTGTATGTGTAAAGATACCTTCCATCCGAGGACCTCTGAACTTCACCCTTATGAAGAACCCGGCCGCGAGCATCCTTTCTTGACTGAGCCATGTCAACCTCCTTAAAGATCAAAGAGGTGCGACTTATAGGGTTTCAGACAATTTCACATTTTTATTATGGCTTACCAGAAACTCAATTGCAAGGGATTTCTATTAGTCGCAGCTCTTTGTAGTCCTCTGTGTTACTCTGTCTTAATGCCGTTACAATCATTCTTCCGCGAATCCCTCCAGATACTTTTCAAACTTCTCTGTGTTCACCAGGGCAATCTTATCTACCTTGTAAACTGCGCCAGCCTCATGTGCCAGCTGTCTGAACTTGCAGACACCCATGCTGTAGAGCTGAGCCCCTTCGTTGTATCTGACGAACTTCTTTGTTCTTCCCATATTTGCCATAACCACTTCTTTTCTTGCTCGCATTGTCTTTTCCTCCGTTAGTTGTTTTCGTATTTTCTTTCCAGATAAAGTGCTGTCGATTTCCGGATGCGGTTCCTGGCTCTCTTCAGCCGGTTCTTCACTCCGTCATAGGTACAGTCTGCTTCTTCTGCCAGTTTCACAAGATCATGAGATCCGTTCAGATAGGAATCCAGAACCCTGTAATCCTGCCAGGGAAGCGTCTTAATCTGCGCCTTGACGAGAAAATAGTCATCTCTCATCTCCCTGATCACCTCTGCTTCTTTCCTGTACTGCTCCGGACATTCGATTCCTTTCAGCTCAGCATCCATGTTTCCACTCCGGATTGCTTCCGTAAGCATGACACTGTCTACCGCTGCATTCGCTGTCGGATCACTGAAGCCCGACGTCTGCACCCGGGCCCCCAGGTCTCCCATGCTCCTCTGTTTTGCCATTTTCCTTTCGTTGATGATCAGGTACTTGAGGCTTTCTTCGAAGCCGTCCATGATCTCCAGAAAGTTCGGATAGTTGTCCAGGATGATCTCAATTCTTCCCTTAATATCTGCCGTAGCATATTCATCCACAATTCTGATTGCTCCAGTTGCCATCTCCATCCTCCAGTTTCTGATGTGGTGACACCGAAGCCGCGCGCTGCTTCATGTCTGTATCTGTCTGACATGGACTATGTTAGGTTATCTTTGGATTTATCTCGTTACCAAATCTGTAAACCGGGTTAGCAAAGCTGTAAACTTCTTTAGTATTCCAAAGAGTCATATATTCTTTTTCCCCCCCGAAGGCAAAGAAATACCGGCCACATGAAATGTGACCGGATGATTGCTTTATCAGGTATTTATCGTCCTGATTTTGCTCTCTATTTTTTCAATAATACTATCTTTTAACCCATTTAGAAACGCTATATATGCTTTTTGATCCCAAATTTCATCTTCTTTATTGGTCCTATATTCTTGTTCAAGCATTGGTAAGATTTCAATATACAATAGTAAATAAAGCTTAGCTATCATCTCATCATTCGACTCATTTTCAAATTCACCATTATATGGCTTTTGATATTCGACCGTGGCCCTTTGAAGTTTTACACAAATATTCTCATGGCCAGTGTAGCTCAACTTTAAAATGACTTGATTCAACTTCCTGCTTTCAAGCAAGAAAGACAATGTACTAATGACGTTCATTACAGACTCTCCACTCGTAGATACCTTAGTTTGTAGATCCTCTGTGTCTCCTCGTATGCCTTTGATCTCCTCCAATGTCATAACTGTTTCGTTTTCAGAAGCGCTTTCAATCACAGCATCGGAATTATATACTCTATTAACCAGCCAAACAAAAAAGTCTTCTGGAAAATCAAAATTATATGCACTGATTTCATTCTTATCTGTGTAACCTAATAACTTGCGAAGTAACTTCTTCGCTCGTGAATTTTGATCAACAATGTAATATATTGTTCCTCTGTACTTATATATAATAATATTTCCAGATTTTGTTATTGGGCGATCTTCCGCTTGCGTATCTTGGACAGACATCTGTTCATATCTATAATGAACCATATTGAATATCACTTTCTCATTATTCAATATGATTTCCACATTATTATCAAAGCTCTTTTGATTATGAAAATTCACCCAGTATGTCGACGCAGTTCTCTCATCATCAGGAATGTCCTTGTTTAGTCTATTCAAAACATCATTAAAATCTGTTGTCTGCGTATCTCTCCATCGCGTTGTTGCTCCCATCAACGAACCTCCATTTGTAAAGAAGCAGTGTTTTTCTGAAATCTGACCCTTTTATTCTTCCTTGGACTTAGGGTTGGAGTGATAATAACACTTGCATTGTTATCAACGGGTGCCCTTTGTAATGTAATCAGAAATGTTTCCGACAACATCACTTTTTCCTGGTGTCCGCATATTACTGAAAGGTCTACGCAAAAATCGCCCTTATCATTTATACTGGCACCCAAACTCTTTCTTCCCGGTTGATAATCTGCCTGAGCAATCCTTGGAATAATCACCCGAATATTAGATAAACGCTTTAGTGATCCTTTAGCTACGATAGTTATTGCAATTTCAGCCATATCACATTCATTGAAACGAATCATAGGTTGACTATTTAAATCAGCCTGCTCATCTGAATGCGATAATACTATCTTAATATCAGAGTAATAATCAGCAGCCTTCTCTTTAGCCTTGTCTAATCCCCAATTTATTAGCAGTTCTGTAATTGAAAAATACACTGTAATGCAGACATCATAAACACTGCTCGTCGGAATAAAAGACATTAAAACGAACGGATTGAAATAATGAGCGATAAATAAGCTTATTATTGCTCCTACTATTGAGGTAAAAATACGAAGGAGCCAAATCACAGTCTTACTCACCTAAATGTACTCCCTCATAACTTGACAAATCATGGTATTAACTTTGTCAGGGCAATTATAAGTCCCAACTATTCCATTTACTTGTATGAATATCGCACTTAGTTCTCCGTTTTCGCCACGGCTTGACAAATATATTCGTTTCACTTCTATCGACGAATCTTTGGTTATAGAGCTAAGATATTCGTACAAATCAAGGATTTTATTTGCATTGCTTTTAACTGAATCGATCAATCCTTCCAGTATATTGTTTAATTCTCTGTCATCCTCCATCATTTCAATATTATCGACTTTCCAAGTTCCTAATCTCATAAAGGTCGATATAATATCTAGCATGATTTCAGAGGTAACTGACAATTGGTGGTACCCATCAGTAATTTCTCTTTTAATGAACGAATAATATTCCTCTTTTTCGTCCCATGGAATGCAGATAACGTCTTTAGAGGTATTACGTGCAATCCAAAATATCTTATTTTTATTATATTTCATGTGGATTTCCTCCGTTTCAACGTTATTAGTGTTGATTATAGCAACAATATTGTGCTATTTCCATTGACAAAATCACGTTTTTGTGATCTATGGTGTGCATGCTCACTTACATTCCTCCATCAATCCCACCAGACGGATATGCTCGATAGAAATCTTCCTTCCCTTCTCCGTCTTCAGTTCTTTCAGCAGTTTGATTGCCATCAGGATGTCCGGATCCATCTCATTCATATCCGGTTCCATTCCGTTTATAAGATAATCCAGCGTTGTTCCGAACTCCTTGGACAGCATCTGCAGAACAGGCAGACTCACCGCCCTGCTGTTGTTCTCATAAAAGGAAATCACAGATTTGTTATTCACCCCGATCCGGAATCCCAGCTCCTCCTGGGACCATCCTTTCTGCAGCCGCAGTGCCCGGATTCTTCCTCCCATGGTACTTATATCGATCTCTGTGTTCTTCTGATTCATTTTCGCACCTTTCCGGTGCCTTCCAGAACGGAAGCCTTCCGGAAAAGAGTGCAGGGGATGCTACAGGGGTGCCAGAGAGCGGGATTTTTCCCCCCCCCGAATGCCGAATAGCCTCTCGGAATCTCTCATCCACTATTCATGCGCATTTCAGAGCTCTCATCTCTCAAATCCCCCCATTTTTCAAACTTTTTCAAATTTAACACTT
>ONDV01000061.1 GCA_900316665.1 uncultured Lachnospiraceae bacterium | reverse complement strand
GACGTGTATCTGCAGCAGATTGATGACAAGGCTGTCATTGTTGTAGAGATTAGTCCGGGAAAGCAGCGGCCTTATTATATAAAGGCGGCTGGAATAAAGGATGGCACATATATCCGTGTTGCCGGAACCACCCGTCCTGCGGATCGGGATCTGACGGCGGAAATGTATTATGAAGATGAAGGCCGCTCGTATGACAATGTAGTTCGTCGTGATCTTACAGTGACCGATGAAGAGATTCAGTGGCTTTGTTCTCAGATGAAGGAAGTGGCTGTCAAAAATGCCAGGTTAGAAGGGCAGAAGGCATCGGTAAAGGACGTTACCAGGAACCAGCTGCTTTCCTGGGGACTACTGGAGGAAGGAGTAGATGGGAAGATCCATCCAACCAATGGGTATATTTTTCTACTCGGAAAAGATTCTTTTCATTCGGTAATTCAGTGCGGGGTATTCAAAAATAATACGAGAAGTGTTTTTGTTGATAAACGGGAATATACCGGACCACTCTGGGAACAGGTGGAACAGGCACATGATTATGTGCTTCGTAATATCCACCTTGGGGCAAGGTTTGTCGGAATTTATCGGCAGGATATTTATGAGTTGCCGCCGGACGGTATCCGGGAGTTGATTATCAATGCCGTGATGAACTGCAGTTTTTTGCAGAACTCGCACATTCAGGTCGCCATCTATGATGACCGCCTGGAAATTACTTCACCCGGTGGGCTGCTTCCTGGGGTGACCATCGAAAAAATGCAGGAGGGATTTTCCAAGATCCGGAACAAGGCGCTGGCGCATGCTTTCCTCTACATGAACATGATTGAGGAGTGGGGAAGTGGTATTCCAAAGCTTATGCGTGAAATGAAAGAGTACGGTCTTCGGGAGCCGGAATTTATCGATCTGGAGATCGGCTTCCGGGTAAATCTGTACCGGAATCGGGGAGACGCAGGTGTTGCCGGGAGCAAAATAAATGCTAGTACAGAAAAGCAAAATACGAGTATAGAAACGGGAAATAATGACACAAACACGAGTATGATGCCAACAAATTGTAGCACAGAAAATTTCTGTGCTGATAATGCAGGGTTCTGTGCTAACACAGAAAATAGCACAGAACCAGATAATACCAGTCAGAAAGACGACAGAACAAGTGCGGAAGCATACTCGGAAACGGAACTTAATGATAGAGAGAAGAAACTACTGGTGCTCATCAGAGAAAATCCAAGTATTACGATGAATAAAATGGCGGCTGTGTGCGGATTGTCAAAGAGCAGTATTCGCTACACACTCGATGGGCTTCGGAACAGAGGAGTGATCACGCGAAAAGGATCACAAAAGAAAGGCGTGTGGGTGATTCATTGATGAGCTGAACCTCTCAGAAATTGAGAAAAAATTGCTTATACACTAGAATTTACTTTTTCATAATTGCTTATTGACCATGTAGTCGTTTTATTGTATTGTATAAATCGACCTCATGGTCAATTTTAATAATGCAGTGAATTATAAACACAACTTGTGAAAAGGAGTTCTCGCCTAAAAATAGATCGGAGGAATATCATGAATCGGGAAGAAAAAAACCAGATTACACGACGGAAAATACTGGACAGCGCTATCGAAGAATTTGCTCAACACGGACCGGAAGCTGCATCTATCAATACTATCTGCCAGAACGGAGGCGTTTCCAAGGGAATCATTTACCATTATTTTGAATCCAAGGACCGTCTCTATTTGGCTTGTCTGGAAGAATGCTTTGAGGCACTGACAGATGATCTGAAAAGAAACATCGGCAGCTGGACAGGCTCTGATCTTTTGGACCTGTACTTTCGAAGCCGGCAGATTTTTTTTGAGCATTATCCGACATACGCCCGCATTTTCTGCTATGTGATGCTCTTTCCACTGGAGCGTCTCCGAACGGAAATTCAGAAGATTCGTAAAAATTATGATGATCTGAACGATCTCTATCTTCATCATTTCCTTGAGCAGAAGGCACTTCGCAGTGATCTGTCGGAGGAGGAAATCCTCCGTTCTTTTCACTGCCTTCAAGACTTTCTCAACGCAAGGATTGCGGGTCAGACAGAGAAAAATCCGGACATCGAACATCATGAGGAGGAGAGCCGCCGAATGGTCGATATCTTCCTCTATGGCATCCTTGAAAGGCAGTAAATATAAATGAGCAATCTGTTTCAAATCCTCCGCTGGACCGCTGCCCTGCTCCTCGCATGGGGTTCGGGGAAGCTGATCGCAAAGATAAAAATGCCGGAGATTCTCGGCTGGCTGATTGCAGGAATGTTTCTGGGACCACACGGTCTCGGCATCCTGTCTGCTCCGACGCTGTCTTCCGGATGGTATAAGATCACAATTACGTGGATGCAGTGCGCGTTCGGACTGATGCTAGGCACCGAGCTGATCCTGTCACATCTCAAGAGCTATGGAAAGGCTCTGATCCTGACTACCCTTTCACAATCTCTGGGAACCTTTCTTGTCGTCACAATTGCTTTTTCCATCTCTCTGTATGCCACACACAATCCCGTCTGGCTGGCTCCCGCCTTCGGCGGCATCGCACTCGCGACTGCACCGGCACCCGCGCTGTCCATTGTTCAGGAATTTCACACCAGGGGCTCCGTAACGGATACCCTTCTCCCCATGGCTGTTCTCGACGACATTGTCGGAATCGCCGTGTTCTTCACCGTAAATTCTTTCATTGCAAGCCGTGTATCCGGCGGAGCAGTACCCCTGTATATGATACCGGTGATGATTCTTCTGCCGATCGGAATTGGTATCCTGACAGGACTTCCTGCAGGCCTGCTTTTACGTAAAAAAAACGGAAAGGCAAAAACGCTGCTTATCCTCATTTCCGGTATTACTGTAACCGCCGGTATCGGACTTATCTTTAACCGGTTTATCTTCACGAATATTACCCTGAACTACATGCTGATGGGCGTTTCCTATTCTGCCGTATTCTCTAACATGATCTCCCCTATGCAGCTTCAGGAAGTTACAGGATTGTTTCATCCTATCCTGGGGATCAGCCTTCTGGCATCCATTGTGGATCTCGGCGCTCCGCTTGACTTTCACCTGATCCTCGGAGCAGGCTTCTTCACTGTGGTATATATTGTCTCCCGAGGTCTCGGAAAATACTTTGGCGCAAGAGCTGGGGCAAAGGCAACCCATATGCCAGAAACAGTTCAGAAATACCTGGGCCTTACCCTTTTGCCACACTCCGGAGTCTCCCTGGTCTTTACCGGGATTGTATGTGGCGTACTGGCCGACCCCAGGCCAGAGCTTGCGGCACTCGTAAAGGGTACCATTGCCGCTGCCGCCGTCATCAATGAAATCATCGCCGTCCTCGCTGCCCGGGAAGGATTCGCACTCGCCGGAGAAATCGGATCCGGATTGCCGGATAAAAAAACGCAGTGATAAACAGAATTACCATTTCGTCAAAAATGAGGCGGCAGGTTGAGGAGAAGAACAGACAGCTGATAAGACAGGCTAAGGCTCCTCACTACTGATTAGGTTCAGTGGCGAGGAGCCTTTTTTTGTGACGAGAAATAGTCGTAGAATAGGTATATATTTTATCGGGTTTTTGTTATACTTATAACAATTCAATACATCGTTTTAATCATGTCAATTGTCTTAACGGACTCTGCGTTGAAAGGGATCATTTCGGACCGGGATTAAATGAGGTGTTATTATGGAGGAGAAGTACAGAAGATGCGTCAAGAAAGTTGAAGAGATCAACAATCAGTACTGTGTACCGGTGAAGTAGGCCAAGTATGATTACAGTATATATCCTATGTCTTATCTATTTGGTGGCGGCCTATGCATGGCTGATTCTGGTCGATGTCAGACGAAGCCGTTACCAGAGCGCGTCCTTTGTGATTGTCATTCTGGCAACGCTAGGCTTTATCGCTTTGATCCGGTCAACGGATTTAAGTGAAGCCTTGCTGGCACTGAAGATAACCTACCTTGCGGGATGCTTCCTGCCGGTCACCTTTCTCTTCGTTATCGCGGAGGCTTGCGCGGTGAAGATACCGAAGTGGCTAAGGGCTCTGGCTCTGGCATTTCAGGGATTTATCTTTATCGTCGTATGTGGTATTGGCTACAATGACCTCTTCTACAAGGGAGCAGAACTCGTCACCGATGCGCGAGGCAATTCCTATCTTGTGAAGGACTATGGACCACTGCATGTCCTCTATCCAGGCACGATGTACACTTATCTTGCCTGTGGTTTTGTGCTGCTCGTCTATACACTTCGTCACGAATCCAAGGTCTATAAGCCCTACATCAGAACAATGATGACCTGTTCGACACTTACGATTGTGTCATATGTAGTAGAGCGAATGTTGCACATCCCTTATGACATCATGCCCATCTCCTTTACGATTCTGATTACCGGCTCTCTGGTGCCCATTTATTACACAAATATGTACACCGTGACCGAGAATCGCAATATTATTGCGGAACAGCTCGAGAAGGTTGGCTTTATCACATTTGATCGTTGGAATCATTATCGCGGTTCCAATGAATTCGCCAGGAATATCTTCGCAGAACTGAAGGATTACGGGATCGGACAGAAGATGGAGAACGTGAGCCCTGAACTTGAGGCCATCGTCTCCCAGGTTAGATTATTCGATGAGAAACCTAGAGCAGGCTATAAGGATGGCCACGTCCATTCGGAACTAAAGGAACTCCACATCGGAGACAGAATCTTCGATGCTTCCATCCATACCATCAATAACTTTCTCAATCGATTTACCGGTTATACGATTGAACTTCGGGATGAGACAGAGCATTACAGAGCCTTGGATCTGCAGAACCGATATAATGAGGAACTGGCGCAGAAGGTAGAAGAGCAGACCGAGCATATCCGTAGCATGCAGGAACAGACCATTCTGGGTATGGCCCAGATGGTAGAATCGAGAGACCTGAGTACTGGCGGTCACATTAAGAGAACTTCCGATGTTGTTCGCATCTTCTCTGAGAAACTGTTAACAGCCAATATTGGCCTCGATAAGCACTTCTTAAGTCTTGTGATTCGATCTGCACCAATGCATGACCTTGGTAAGATCGGTGTCGATGATGCTATTCTTCGCAAACAGGGAAGATACACTCCGGAAGAATATGACATCATGAAGGGCCACGCAGCCATGGGTGCTGAGATTGTCCGCAAGGTTCTTACCAATCTGCAGGAAGAAGACTTCGTGCAGGTGGCTGAGAATGTCGCACATTATCACCACGAGAAGTACAACGGTACAGGCTATCCCGATGGCCTGAAGGGTAAGGAGATTCCAATCGAAGCCCGCATCATGGCCCTGGCAGATGTCTTCGATGCCCTGGTGTCTAAGCGTTGTTATAAGGATGCTTATTCTTACGAGAAAGCGTATTCTATCATCGAGCAGGAAACCGGAACTCACTTCGATCCCGTGCTCGCACCGATCTTCTTATCCTGCAGACAGGAATTAGAAGAGTATTACAATAACAGCGAACACTAAGATATTTTTCCCCCTTTGCTGTCCACGTATCTGGTGACAGGCACTGTTAAGTGTTAGATAAAGTTGATACGAAAATATAAGGAATACCAATCTGCACATCCAGATGAGTATTATGAAGAGATAAAGAACCTTCTCTAATGTTTGTTGTTTGCCTCGTTAACATGTTAGGTCGCAGGTGCGGCACTTATTAACGGAGGTAAAGAAAGATGACAGACGAAAAATGGGAAGAATTAAAAAGGAACTATTATCTTAGCAACACGGTAACAATCACAGAGGATGGTGTTATAGATTTCAGTGTCGGAACTTATAATGAGACTGAATTTAATGGTGCCAAGGTTTCTTATGATGAGTACCTCGATATTCAACGTTTCAGTGGATCCAGGCGAGAATGTTTTGCAAAATGCTTCTATGATGGAAGACATGGTGCATACTGTAAAGGTCAGATAGAACGAATCAATGAAAATAAAGGTACGATTCTGTTCAAACGGATCTTTGTCAGCAGTATGTATGGTGATGGTACCTTCTTTGATGGAAAGGAAGATCATGTATGGATGAGTCGCAAAGGCTTTGAGAAATACAAGGTAAGCGACTGCATTTCCTTTTTTGCAGAGGTTTATCAATATTTGAAAACTGGTAATGGCAAAGAGTTAGATTTCGCCGTACGGGACCCTGAAGGCATTGAAAATATAGTTTCTTACGAATTACCGTCAGACGATGACTTGCTGAAGCAGGAGCTGGGTGACCTCGTATGCGAGACCTGTATGTATTCTGAACAGTGTTATAGAGACCCTTGCATAGCTGCTCCCGGATGGAGAAAGGAACGAATACAACAATTATTTGAAATGGCAAAACTCGACCGTAAGTTAATGGAGGGATAGAGTCTATATATGATGGTCATATTTATTGTGAAGAGTATGGGAAATTAAAAGATGATATCGTTGATATCCTTAATGGTGATATTGAAGATTTTGATATCGAAAGCTTGTCAGAGTATAATTAGGAACTTTACGGAGACAAGGATGATTGAGTATCACAGAACCGGTGATGTGGTAAAAGATACGGAAGAAATTGTCGATGCTGCCCAAAGGCGTGCTTATCAATCTGTAAATGTACTTCTGGTGCAGCGAAATTGGCTGATTGGAAGACGTATCGCAGAAGAGGAACTTTCCCAGACCGGTCGGGCTGAATATGGTCTGGAAGTGATTAAATCTCTCGCAAAAAGCCTTACGAAGAGATATGGGCGTGGCTTCACAAAAAGTAATCTCTACAGCTTCTATTCCTTTTATCGGGAATTCCCCTATTCCTTTTATCGGGAATTCCCAGAGATTTTCCAGACAGTGTCTGGAAAATCTGAAAGGTTGCTTTCTTGGTCACATTATACCGTTCTTCTGCAGGTCAAAGATCGTCAGGCTAGAGATTGGTATGAAAATGAAGCGTATCAGGAAGGCTGGAGTGTCCGGACGCTTCAGAGGAATGTATCTTCTCAGTATTATTATCGGATGCTGAAGACGCAGCGGCCGGAAGCGGTGAAACAGGAAATGCAGATGTTGACATCTTCATATCAGGACAAACTGGAATTCATCAAGAATCCGGTCATTGCTGAATTTCTTGGGATGCATGAAGATACATCATATCTGGAGTCTGATCTGGAGCAGAGCATTATTGACAATCTACAGAAATTCCTGATGGAAATGGGAAAGGGATATGCCTTTGTCGCCAGGCAGCAGCATATTCACACAGAAAAGGAAGA
>ONDV01000091.1:1788-3762 GCA_900316665.1 uncultured Lachnospiraceae bacterium | reverse complement strand
GAGGCTTCATCAAGAAGTGTGGGCAGATTTAAGAAGCCTGTAAGGTAAATCCACCGGTATATCTGAACATCTCAGAAAGATCATATCGATCATATTCTGTATATTTCGAAATCCATATGCCAGCCGGACTGTAAGCTTTATCTTGTTGTTCATCGCTTCGATCCTGGCATTGGACAAATGGTAACGTGCTGTATTCAATATTGCGTCATAGTGCCTGCGTATCTTCTTCTGAAGTTCATATATAGGTTTGATCTGTGAATGAGATGCCTTCCACAGCCAGTCTTTCAGCGCTGTTTCCAGCTCGTCCGGCGGCAGATGAATCAGTTTCCGCAGATACTCCTTCAGTTGATATGCTCTGTACAGTTTTCGGTCTGTATTAGCCACGAATTCCAGTTGTGCTGCCTGATTGGCAGTAAGGTTATCCGGATCCTTGCCAAGGGCATATCTGGTGTGCTTGATACGCTCAGCGGTCTTGTCCGGTTCTTCACCTTTGTGTGGTCTGCCGACCTTGTTCTTTGTCTTCTTTCGGGCACGCTGCCAGGCTTCTGTACGTACGTCATCCAGTGCACTTTGAGCCCACTCGACAAGGTGATAGAAGTCAAGGCATCGTTCAGCTTGTGGAATATATTCTTCCATCGTTTCGCTGATCCATCGTGCTCCATCAGCTGTAACGCATTCGATTGATGCACGCTGCTCTTCAGTAAGCTGCTCAAAGAACTGTTTAAGCACTTCCTTGCCATGTTTGTCATGAACCCAGATCACGCTGTTGGTGTCATGGTCAACGATGACGGTAATGTACTTATGCCCTTTGCGATAACTGGTCTCGTCGATACCGATATGTCTGAGGTTATTGAAGCGATGTTCCGGAAATGGATCGGCATCTGCCTTGTATCGGGAAATGATTGGACCGATCGTATTCCAGGCAATCCGCATATACTCAGATACTGCTGTCTTAGGTAAATACAGTGACATCCATACAACCGTATTCTCGAAGTCCCTGGTAAACATGGAATGATGTCTTGCCCATGGCACCCAGGATGTAAGAACACCGTGCTCCGGACAATCGATGCGAATCACAAGAGCTTCAATGAATACTTTGGTATAGCCGAAATCTAATGACCTCCATCGCCTTGGAGTCAGGGCATCGTAATATGGTGCCTGCTTCATGCAGAACGGGCATAAACATCTGTGACCTTTTGTGGGACGTACATTGATTACAATCTGTTCTTCGGCGTCTGATGTTTCTTCTGTTTTTACAGAATTAATGACTGTATTCTTGACGTGCAGGAGATAAATCTATGCCCGTTTTTTATTCGATGAATTTCATCGGATATCGGCTCTGTATCTGATGATTTGTTAATTTCCTAACCCACACTTATTAATGAAGAGCCAAATTTTCGCTATACCTGCAATAGACTCTTAAGACTTGCAGATCAACTTGAAACTACACATCTTACACAAGAGCTTATTGATCATTTTTTGGCTGATGATAAAAACTCAAGAACCGGTGAATATAGACATGAAAGATATCTCGAAAACAATCGCTGTATTCGCTTCATTCAATCATATCTAGCGACGGGAACTGCAGTGATTAAAAAATTCAGTATTCCTGTTGAAGAGCACATCTCCGAGGGACTGTTAGAGGTTTTACACCAATATGATTTGTATGAAGAGTCGTTAGGCTTAAGTAAAGCTTCGCTGATAAAAAATCGAGCACCTATGAGATATCTTCTGGAATACATGTCTTCACTCGGATATCAAAACTTATCGGATATTCAGGCTGGTGATACCATCAACGCAATCGAAGATATGCTTGAAAAACATTATGATCCGTCAAGCCTGACGACTGCAATTTCCGGGATGAGACGATTTTATGAAATATTTCCCGAAATTCAAAAATAGGCAATTTATAGGTTTTAATTTGAACTCAAAACTGACCGATTATTGCGAAATAGCCGTTTCTTGCTGTTTCAA
>ONDV01000091.1:0-1782 GCA_900316665.1 uncultured Lachnospiraceae bacterium | reverse complement strand
ACCTGATTAAAAATCATTTGATCTCTTCGGATATTTCATTCCGTGATAAAGCCATTTGCCTGCTTTCATTTGAAACGGGAATCAGAGGCTGTGATATCTGTAATCTTAAGCTTTCTGATGTTGACTGGAAACATAGTGTTATATCTATTGTTCAGTCCAAAACACGAAGACCTTTAGATTTGCCGATTCGTTCATCTTTCGGCAATGCCATGGTTGATTACCTTTTGAAAGAGCGTCCTATTTGCGATGAAAAATACTTTTTTCTTTCCAAGAACGCTCCGCATATCAAATTGAACAATACTTGGCACATTGTCAGAAATGTTGTATGTGCTTCCGGAGTTGAAATTAACAATCGTCTTACAGGAACCCGTATGTTTCGACATAACGCCGCATCAAGAATGGTTCGTAAAGGCGTACCTTTGCCTGTAATTTCAGATGGTCTTGGTCATAATAACCCGGATTCTACAATGGTGTATATTGCGACTGACCAGAAGACTATGGCATCTTTAACACTGCGGGTGCCTAAAGCTGGTGATAAAGTATGAAGGAGACCAGTTTAAATTTGCGGCTTAATGACTTCATTGTTTACAAACGAAGCCTGGGTTACGACTACAAAACAGCTGAACGGTATCTCAATAAATACCGCTCCTATATGTCAGAAAATTATCCGGATGTTTTGGTACCTGACAAAGACAGTACAGATTCTTTTCTGAATCTTTATCAAGGCCAGTCAGGTGGCCTTCATAACGCGATGGCACCTCTGCGAGAATTCTCTCGGTATCTTTATAATCTGGGGTTGAAAGAAGCGTATATTATCCCTGCAAAACAGATGCCAAAACTGAATCCGGATCCTCCGTACTTTCTATCAGAAGAAGAAATATCTCTTTTCTTTAATGAATGTGACAGCTATTATAACGCCTCCGGAAAATATCCAAGCAAACTCGTAATTCCCGCATTCTTTCGATTTCTATACTGTTGTGGTGTCAGACCGAAAGAAGGAAGAACACTTCTTTCGAAAAATGTCAATCTGGAGGAAAACTATATTGATATTCTTCAGTCAAAAGGACCAGTCAGCCGCAGATTATTTATCAGTAATGAACTAGCTGATTACCTGACTCAGTATGATCGACATATACGTTCCATGTTTCCAAACCGAAAGTATTTCTTTCCAAGTGATATTGACCGGCATTATTCGGTTAGCGCTATTGTTTATCACTTCCAAATCGTGTGGAAGACCGCATTCCCTGAATGGATCGGGAAATATCCACGTTTATACGATTTCAGGCATCACTTTGCGTGGGCAACGATTAATAGCTGGGTTAGAGAAGGCGTCGATGTTAACGCAATGCTTCCATATCTGATGAGATATATGGGACATAACTGTATCAAACATACTTTGTATTATTTCAGATTCGTTCCGGATTTCTATAATGATTACCAAGATCTTGCAATGTCTTTGAACGATCGTATCCCGGAGGTATCTGATGAGTAAAAAAGAGACCGCAATATTTTGGAATACAGCACGTACCTATTTGGATCATCATTTAAAAGAAATTCGGCAAGTAAGCATGAATACGGTTGAGAGCTATCGCAATTGTTTGAACTGTTTTATTGATTATCTTGAAAACGAAATCAATATCAAACGCAATGCAATCACTTTCAATCATTTTGACAAAGAGACACTGACGGGCTATCAAGCATGGATGATTAAAGAGCGCAAATTAGCTCCAAAGACATGTAATCTTCGCATGACAGCGATACGATCCTTATTGGAATATGCAT
>ONDV01000062.1 GCA_900316665.1 uncultured Lachnospiraceae bacterium | reverse complement strand
AGATTCAATTTTCTGATCTGCTGCACATTTGACCAAGGCAGACAGATTTGAGAGCAGCAGATTAATATAAAACTCCTGCTCAATTGATGTGCTGGTAGCACCTGAAAATTCTTCCAATAGGAACTGATTTTTCAGTTCTTCGTACTTTGACTCGATTGGCCAGCGCATAAAATAGAGTTCCTTGAAATCATCTGGGGTATCTGGTGACAGGCACTGTTAATTAATAGTTCACAACCTACAATATTCTCAATCCGCATTTGATTGACATCTTTACCATTATGTGATTTTGTCTCGAAAAAAACCAGACAATATAAGCCCTCCTTGCCTTCCATATTCACCGGTGTAAAATTATATTTTTCATGTGCATCTCCTGTCTCATCAACATAGCTTCCACCATTTAACGGAGTATCTTTTCCATCTTCATTTCCTCGGTACTCCTTCATCCATGCTAAAACTAGCATTTGCCTAGCTCCGGCTGTCATTTCCTTCAAAAAAAATAGGAGCAGCTGAAATCATCAAACTTTCAAGTGCTCTCGGTTGACGCTAGGTATACCACGTTGGTGCCTGTCACCAGATATACATGGAAAACGTTGGTACATTCCGAATTGAAGATGACAAATTGATATTGTTTTAATATTTAATGGATGGCTATGTTCTGGTAGGATTATTTATTGCCGGACAAGTGATGGTCTACTCGCTCTTGTATTCTTTGCACTTCTGCTCAAGTAGAAGAAAATCATTGCATCTTTTGGCAAGTGGGGTGTCTGTTCCGTTCTTTATCTTATGATTGTACAGCAAACGGGCGTTTTTCCAGATCTTCTCTTCTATCATTTTGATAAATCTATACTCAGCACGGAGAAGATCCCGGTATTTGGTATTCCGCTCCTTGGAAAAATCAACAGGAGTGCATACCGATGTGGGTACGGGAAACATATTATTCAGGTTTATGACGGCGTAATTCTTTACCTTGATGAAATCAAGCCCTTCCTCGATGTATTTATGTTTTTTCTTGGCAGATGAGAGCGGTGCAAAATAATCCATATCATTTATACGTAGGACTACGCCGATATATTTACGCTCATTGTTTTGACCAGGTTGCTTATTTGCATACATATGGGGTGCATAGGGCAGGAGATAATCAATGTATTTCGGATTAATCTCATAAAAGCGGATATCTTCTTTCTTTGCCATATAGCAATCCTCCATAGCATAAAACAAAGGGCAAGCATCACACTTGCCCTTGTTAAGCTCGCACTTATGAGTGGCGAAACACTCACTCGTAAATTTCTTGTTAAGAGTCAAGAGAAACTCGCTCATAAATTTCTCACTTATGGGTTGAGATACACCCTCTGTTACTGTCTTAACCTTAAAGCAGATTGGGGTCTTTGTCAACAGAAAAATGCTGAAATATCTGCAGTGCTCCCCGTCCCCGGCATCGTTGTTGCCGTGATTCAGGCTCTCCCAACTCACCTTCGGCAATCTGTCGTGGCGATTTCAGACAGCCCCGTTGTTGCATGTAGACAGGAACCACCAGCCTGACTGCCGTTCCTTCGAGAGTCTCTACCGTCAGCGTCCTGTCAAGACGGACCGTGATCTGCTTCGGAACGATTTCGAAATCAGCCATATCAAGGAACCTCTGTAAAGTTATGGATGTATCTGACAGCTTCCGCTCATCGCTGCTTCCATATGGAAGTAGCCCGTTAAATTTCCATCTATTGGTGTCTCATAACGATAAATCTTCCTATCAATAAGACAGCATCTCCGACTTTGAAACAGCAACACCTCCTCTTTTACATCCCCTCTTCAGTAGTTTACCCGTAGTAAGGCACAAAAAAATCGGGCACACACCGCCGCATAATGCCCGGTACTGCCCGATCATCTTCTACCTTGCACCCGCCTCGTTCCTCCCGCCGTGTTCTGCGCTCTTTTGCAGGATTTCCGTAACTGATGCCATCAACATCTTTCTACAACGCCCCTGTAATCACATGATATATCTCACTTCATTTTCATCGAGAAGCTCGCTCTCCTTGAGATAGGGTGTGTTAAGTTTCTTCCCGTTCAGATAACATTCTCTGCAGCCGCTCTCCTTATGATCAGGATTTTCAATCACTATATGAAGATGTCTGCCCCTGAATTTCTTATCGATCGTAAGTCCGTCCCATTCACCCGGAATGGATGGTGAAATCAAAAGTCCGTGCATATCAGGTCTCATTCCAAGTATTCCTTCCACGCATCCGGTCATGACCGTAGACGCTGTGCCTGTCAGCCAGTGGACGTGAGACCTTCCGAGATTAAGGCTGCGCTTCCCTTCAGTAAACTGACCGTAAGCGTACGGCTCTATGCCTCTTCTGTCAGCATCCTCATTCTGGGCACTCGGCGCATTCTCCATGAAATAAGTAAAAGCTCTGTCGCCGTGTCCCTTTAGAGCCTCGGCTAGAATCAGCCAGCCCTGAGTCTGGGAGAATATACCGCCGTTTTCCTTAACACCCTGATTGAAAATGATCGCAAGCGATCCGGTGAAACCATGAGCATGGAAAGGAGGATCCATGATCACGGCGCCATATCTGGTATTCAATATCTTATAGACATTCTCCATGGCAAGATCCGACTCTTCTTCAGTAGCAAGCCCCGAAATCACAGACCAGCTCTGCGGGTTCAGCCACATAGATGCCTCAGGATTGTCCCGTCTGCCGATCACCTGACCGTCCTCGGTAAATCCCCTTATGAAACGATCCTCGTTCCAGCACAGGGAATCTATTTTCTCTCTGTAGACTTTTTCAAGCTCAGAAAGCCTCTTCGAATCCTCAGTAAACTTTTTCTCATCAGAAAACATCTTCATAATGCGAAGAGCCAGATAAAACTGCATTGCCACAAATACGGACTCTCCATCAGCTCCCAGCCTCAGACAGTCGTTCCAATCGGCATAGAGACCTGCCGGCAGTGAATGCGGTCCCAGATGATTCAATGAGAATTCTATAGCCCGTCTCAAATGTTCATATACCGTTCCCTTGTCTCTGTTTGCAAAAGGTATCTCCTGATCGAGAAAAGCCGTGTCGCCTGTCTCCGCAATATATTTATATACGGTAGGAAAGAGCCAGAGGGCATCATCAGCCCTGTAAGCCGGATGACCGGTTTCCTGCCTGTAAGAGCTGTCATCAGGCGTATCCTCATGACCGGCGTTATGCGTGAATTTGACCAGCGGCAGCCCCCCGCCGTTATCAACCTGGGCAGAGAGCATGAATACTATCTTGTCCTTTGCCATATCCGGCGCGAGATGGATCACGCCCTGTATATCCTGCACGGTATCGCGGTATCCGTATCCGTTTCTGAGGCCGCAATAAATAAAGGAAGCTGCCCGGCTCCAGATAAATGTCATGAAGCAGTTATAGGGATTCCATGTATTTATCATGGTATCAAATTCACGGGACGGAGTATGAACCTTGAAATTGTCGAATTTCGAATACCACCAGTTTTTTAACGTCTCAAGTTCAGATTTTACTGTCCCTGCCGGATCATTTTCATAGAGAGCGCATATTCTGTCAGATTCATCATTATCTTTCATTCCGAGAATAAAGACGATATCGCGCTTTTCACCCGGTTCAAGCACCATCCTGGAAGAAAGCGCCCCGCATGAATTTCCGTTGTAATTCAGCTTGTTTCCTAAATCACCCGACTCTATTCCTTCGGGATTTCCATACTGCCTGTATCTTCCGAGAAATTCCTTCTTGTCTCCGCAATAGGACGACACATCAGCTCCCCTCAGCGCAAAGAAACGCTCTACGGGTCTGCTGCCGTTGTCGTCAGATATATGCTTCCCGTTATCCTCCAGATTTCCATTTATTAACTGTCTTATCTTCCCATTTTCAAATCTGGTCTGAGAGATGAAAAGGGTATACTGGAGATTTACCTGATCCTGTTCATAATTATTCTCATTTGTAAATTCGCAGAAACCGGACATGGTAAGATCTCTTTTTTTATTGTCTGAATTCTCAACATGCACAGACCATACTTCATACTCTCTGTCAAGCGGGACATAATAAGTCACTTCAGTCTTTATCTTTGAATAGTCAGAGCTTATCACTGAATATCCCATTCCATGACGGCAGACGCTCTTGAAACTGTCCAGAGGCTTTGCCACAGGCTGCCATGACACAGACCAGTAGTCGCGGTTACCATTATCCCTTATATATACATATCTGCCTGGCTGGTCGAAATCATTGAATACATATCTCAGTATCCTGCCGTTGGCGCCCGACCGCCTGAAGCTGTATCCTCCGGCGTTATTGGAAATTATAGCGCCGTAAGCCGGCGAACCCAGATAATTCGCCCAAGGCTCCGGAGTACGAGGATCAGTAATCACATATTCCCGTCTCACGTCATCAAAATAACCGTACTTCATAAAACTCACTCCTTTTTACACTAACCCCATCTATGACTTATCTTCATAAGACACAGAAAATAATCAGGATCGGCATTTCACCCATTTCCTTGAATACCCTGTGTCCTGAAGAACACGGTCAATTTTAACTTATTCATATATTGAAAAAAAGGTTTTTTCTTGACCTTTTCAACGAAAACATTTAAAATAGTTTCCGAAAATTATCATCATTTCGAAAAGATTTTCATTTTCGTCGGAAAAAGAGGTAATGCAGGATGGTAACTGTTAGAGACATCGCAGAAAAATGTGGCGTATCAGTAGCCACAGTATCAAAGGCACTTAACGGTTACGGCGACATCAGCCCAATCACGGCTGACAAGATCAGAAAAGCTGCCGTGGAGATGAATTACATCCCAAATTCCGCGGCAAAGTCATTAAAAACCAACAATTCACATTCAATAGGCATACTTTTCATAGATGATATGCATAGCGGACTCGCTCATGAATTTTTCTCTACGCTATTAAATGCCGCCAAGACCGAAGCTGAGTCGGCCGGATATGACCTCACTTTTATAGGTCAGACTCTTGCAGGTCGTATTGTTCCATATCTTGAACATGCCCACTCCAGAAATCTCGACGGCGTGCTTTTAGTCTGCTGTGACTTCCAGTCAAATGAGATCAGAAAACTGGTGAGCGGCGACATTCCCACTGTCTCAATCGATTACGAATTCAATGATTCAAGTTCTGTCGTATCAGACAATGTAGAAGGCGGATACGCTCTCACCCATTATCTGATATCGCACGGTCACAGGCGGATCGCCTATATACACGGCGAACTCACATCAGTAACAAAAATGCGCATGATAGGCTTTAACCGTGCTATCAATGAAGCCAATATTTCCATTGGAAATGAATACATGATTGAGTCCAGGTTCCATGATCCCACAAGAGCAGCCAAGGCAACGAGAGAACTCATGAATCTTCCCTATCCTCCCACAGCCATCATCTATCCTGATGATTATTCTTATATGGGCGGCATGATGGAGCTGGAGCGCATGCATAAAAAGATCCCCGACGACGTCAGCACCGTGGGATATGACGGTATCAAACTCTCGAAGATTCTTCAGCCTTCTCTTACGACATGGGTTCAGAACACTGCTGAGATGGGATCCGTCTCCATGAAAAAACTAATAGAGGCTATCGAAAATCCCAAGATCTCCGTTCCCGAGACCATCACCATTCACGGTCATCTTCAGGAAGGAAATTCAGTACGATTCATCTGAAGCTTTAGCTATTAAAACTTCCCACATTTCATGGAGCTTCTTCGTTGCAAGGATTCATTCGCTTTTTTGCCAAGAGATGTCACAGTGGTGGCATTTCTGCTTGAACGATTGTCAACCGAGCCGCAGCTAGCGTGCTCGCTCACGACGAAAAACACAATGTTCGCCACCATCTGTGCATCTCATGGCTTCATAGAATACTTGCAACGAAGATTTTCATTATTAATGTGGGAAGTTTTAATTATTTTTTACCGTGTTCTTTCATCCATTTGGACGCGTATTGGCATGTGGCCTCAGCTTTCTCGCCGCGGTCTTCTATCTCATTTACAGCTGATTCCACGAGACGGGAGGCCAGTCCCATTCCTCTCGCGTCATCATCCACAAAAGTATGATCAATAGTGCATACCCCGCTGCCGGTTTCAGGGAAAGTAATCTCGCAAATCACCTTCCCGTCATCATTTTTTGCATAAATCCTGTGCGGCAGCTTTATCCATGTAAGTTCCATATCACTCATACCGGCACCGACCTTATCAATAAAAATTAAATATCATTCACCCAGCACCAGATGCACTGCTCCGTACATTCCGGCGTCATTGCCAAGTGTTGCCAGTTCTATTCTCGCGTCTCTGGAAGCATGGAAGGCGTACTTCCTGAAATATTTCTGTATTCCTTCCGTCACGATCGGACCGTTTTTAGAAACACCGCCACCGATGACAAAAAGCTCCGGATCTATCACAGCGGATATAATTGCAAGCGTCTTTCCGAGAACCTTTGAGAAATCATCCACGAGTTCCAGTGCGACAGCGTCGCCTTTCTTTGCTTCGTCAAAAATAATTTTTGCATCAGGAGCATCATATCCTCTGAGAGATGAATCACGTCCGTCAGAAACAAGCTTCCTTCTGCACATACGGGCAATGCCGCTTCCGGATGCATACTGCTCCACGCATCCTTTCTTTCCGCATCCGCAGGACTCGGTCTCGTCATCATTATAAGGTATATGACCCACCTCACCGCAAGCTCCGAAAGCGCCCTCGACTATCTTTCCGTTCAATATAATGCCGCCGCCAACTCCTGTTCCAAGCGTAACCATGCACATGGAATCAGCTCCGTTACCCGCTCCTCTCCATGCCTCGCCGAGAGCTGCCGCATTCGCATCGTTGCACACCGCAGTCTTTATTCCGCCGAGTGCTTCCGAAAGCATATCACCGGCTCTTATCACTCCCCATCCGAGATTCACGCACTTATTTACTGTACCGTCAGGAAGAACTGCGCCGGGCACATCCACTCCTACTCCAACGAGATCGCTGAGCCCCAGATCCATTGTATTAAGCTTTGAAAGAAGCGCGTCTGCTATATCTGAAAAAATATATTTGCCATTTTCTTCTGTTCTGGTAGGAATCTCCCACTTATCCTTTAAAACTCCCGTATCCGTAAAAAGACCGAGTTTTATCGTAGTGCCTCCGATGTCAATTCCTGCTGCGTATGCCATTTTTATCTCCCTTTTCCTTAGCTAAAAACTACCCGAACGGAACCGCATTTTGATTCCGCAATTTCTATATTACAACTTCTAAAATCTTATGCAATCAAAATTTACTTGTAAATTATTAAAACTCATTCCATGGATCATCGTCACAATAACTCAGCGAAAAGCCGGAGAAACATCTGCCCCAGTCTTAAGAATCTGGATCGTCCTGTCCTGTAAAGCTCAGTCACTTCTCTTGACTCTGCCATGGCCGCTGCAATATCATCCCGAATGTTAAAAACCGCCTTCTTTCCTACTATCAGACAGCCGTCTTCAAAATGATGGTAAAGGCTTCTGTAGTCAAGATTTATTGTCCCGCATACACCTGCCTTATCGTCAGATACGGAAAGCTTGGCATGGCAAAAGCCCGGAGAATATTCAAATATTCTGACTCCGTTTCTTACGAGAGAATTATAATAAGATCTCGTGACGCTGTAGACCATTTTCTTATCGGGAATGCCGGGTGTGACGATTCGCACATCCACGCCTCTTTTCGCGGCAAGAGACAGGGCATGGATCATCTCGTCGGTAATAATAAGATAAGGCGTCATGTACCATACATAATTCTCTGCTCTCTCGGCAAGCGAAATATATACATTCTCGCCGACATTCTCATCATCGATCGGGTTATCGCCATAGGGCTGGACATATCCGTCCGTCTCCTTTGCTCTATACTCCGGTTCGGGAAGATATTTTTCATAATCACTGTCGTCAATATCATTTGCCTTAATGGCATTCCACATTTCAAGAAACATCACGGTAAAGCTTCTCACAGCATCCCCTTCCAGCCTTATTCCGGTATCTTTCCAGTGACCGTAAGGATGAGTGATATTGAAGTATTCGTTTGCTATATTATATCCGCCTGTGAAAGCGACACGGTTATCTATTACTGTGATCTTTCTATGATCTCTGTTATTTAAGAAAGCGTTAAGGCCCGGCATAAATGGATTAAATACCCGGCAGCTTATCCCCTTCTCCTCCAGTCTCTTTCTGAAATCGGAGCTCAAGAAGCTGATGGAGCCCATATCGTCATAGAAGACTCTTACTTCCACATTTTCTTTTGCCTTTATTTCAAGAATTTTCTCAATCTCTTCCCATGATTTCTTCTCCTCTATGGCATGATATTCGAGAAAAATAAAATGTCTGGCGGATCTCATGGCAGCCTTCTGGGCTTCAAGCGCTTCAGCAGCGTCACTAAAATAAATGACATCAGTATTTCTATAAAGTGGATAATGAGAATAATTCTCAATATAGGATGACAGATTGCCGAGCGGCTTGTCATATAATGAAAGGGAATGGTCTGTCTCAGGCTGAACCGGGAGAAGCTTGAAAAGTTTCCCGTCTATCTCGTCAAATCTCCGTCTCATCTTCCGGGTGGATCCGTTCAGACCTATGAGGAGGTACATGACGATGCCCAGCACAGGCATAAGGAGTATCAATATGATCCATGGCATCTTCATGGATGCTGTCTTGTGCTGGGCATATATAGTCAAAACTATGACAAATCCGACCACTCGGGTACACATGGAGGCCCAGCTCCATCTGCCGTTCAGCGCCACAAAAAAGACTACGATAATAGCGATCTCTAGGGAGATGGCGATCAGTGTGAAAAGAAGTCTCGCTATACCGTTTCTTCTGGCGGTTTTCTTTTCTACTCTGCTTCTGGCTGCTTTTCTCTTCTCCTGTTCAGTTGTCCCTGTATATGACTTTTTCTCAGCTCTCATAATCTAAAATTTTTATTTTCTGAAATGCGCTTGCATCAATTAACAATGTAACATCACGAAGTGATGTTACATGGACTATCTTCGTTGCAAGGATCCAGGCCGGATTTTTCAGATCAGATCAGTTTTATCAATTCCATAGATGGTCTCGGTCAGCTCACGCACAGCCCGCATACCATGCCCCGGATGAAGAATGTCATTAAATGTTGCAATCTTGTCAGCCAGATTTACAACCCATCCTTCTCTCGATGTCGGCCACATGGGAGTAAGAGGCCACATATGTCTTCCGATTATTTTCCTCATCTTAGGACTCATCTCAGCAAATAGCTTTTCTGCCTCCTTCACGGAATCCTTAGGATGCTGCTGTGAGCAGACGAAATTATTTTTGAATTTATCATGCCGCCCTATGATACCAAGGTCATGGCATAGCGCACCTATAATGACTTCGCGCCTGTTTACAGAGATACCGCGTTTTTTAAGATAATCGCAGATACGAAGCGCACTGTCTGCCACCTCAAAAGTATGATATCCAACTGTTGATGTGCCGTGATGAGTCTGAGTCCTGCCCTTTTTGAAAATTTCGGAATCAAATACCCGTCTTCCGACTTCACTTATTTCTTCAAACCGCCTTCTGGCATTTCTCTTTTTATTTGAAATTTCTTTTCTGTCAATGTTTTCCATATTTATCATTCGCTTTCTATTCTTTTTTATTATACACGAATTTTTTATCGGCAGCTGACGGATTATATTAAAAATTAATACTTCCCACATCTCATGGAGCATCTTCGTCGCAAGGATTCATTGAAGCCATGAGATGCACAGATGGTGGCGAACATTGTGTTTTTCGTCGTGAGCGAGCACGCTAGCTGCGGCTCGGTTGACA
>ONDV01000058.1 GCA_900316665.1 uncultured Lachnospiraceae bacterium | reverse complement strand
AGGCTCTGTTTTTGCCGTAAGGGCAGCGCTCGTGTGCCTGATCCTCAAAGGCCTTTGTGATCCCGGAACGCTCTGCCGGGTTGCCGGAATTTCAGAGAGTGCTATTGTTGGGTGGGTCAGGGTTGCCGATGAGAAAGGCTTTGACGGTCTCATGGGAGAGAGCGGCAGTGAAAGCTACGGGGAGCATGGCATCCTGGTTCCGCAGAGGCTTCTCGATCTCCTCAGGGCTGTCCGGCCGGTCAGAGGAAACGGGCGGCTTTCGGAGCAGCAGAAGTCTGAAGTCAGGGAAGTTCTCGGCAAGTCTCCGGAGTCATTCGGATACCGCGTCTGGGACGGGCCGTCGCTCTCAGACTTCATCGCCGTAAGGTACCGGATGATCTGCAGCGTCAGGGAGTGCGTGAGGATTCTCCGTGAGGCCGAACTGTAACAGAACCAGAACGCCAGTCCTTGCAGGCTTGTTCAACGCATGATTATGCTGAGCTGGACTGCGCCAGGAATATGCCTTCAGCACAGGGTTGGATGGAAGCAGACAGTCCCCGTCCACTGCCCCTGGCACCTGCTGGGCGTGAAGGCGCAGCCGCATGAGGAAGTCCGTTTTCAGACAGAATAACGAAAAGCTCTCCGGGTCCTGGCTATGAAATGCTGCGGCAGCGGCTCCGCCGCAGGTGCGGGCAGGGAACGGGTGAATTTTCGGGAAATGTATTTCTAAGCGTGGAAGGATGTCTGCGTGGCCTTTTATGACAGAAAACAGCCTGTAATATTCGAAAAAATTGCACCTATGATTGAGACACTTCGAGGGGCCCAGGGATCTCGCGGAGTCGAAGAGTTTCAGTTTAGGGTTTCAGTTTAGGCCCACCCAGTGCTATCATTGAAACTTTCATATAGAGGGCAAAACAGATGTGGGATCGCGTCGGTTTCAGTTTAGGCCCACCCAGTGCTATCATTGAAACCAAACAGCGGACTTCCAGATGAAACTAAATGGCTTAAGTTTCAGTTTAGGCCCACCCAGTGCTATCATTGAAACAGATGGCAGGAAGGGCGTCGCCCCACACTGTCGCGGTTTCAGTTTAGGCCCACCCAGTGCTATCATTGAAACGTATTGTTACATCGACATGGTCGGGCAGTGGCTCGTTTCAGTTTAGGCCCACCCAGTGCTATCATTGAAACGTATCTGATAACCGATTTTGGTGCGGTTTGGGACAGGTTTCAGTTTAGGCCCACCCAGTGCTATCATTGAAACCAGATGGCGTCAGCCGTCCGCGCGCTCGTGACCTCGTTTCAGTTTAGGCCCACCCAGTGCTATCATTGAAACGGCAATCATCGCCATTGCGAAAGCCGAGGCTCAGAGTTTCAGTTTAGGCCCACCCAGTGCTATCATTGAAACAGGTCAATCGTCTCGGCTTTTTTCTGCCTGTTGGGTTTCAGTTTAGGCCCACCCAGTGCTATCATTGAAACGGCGCGTACGGACTTCCATTCGCGCCCGTCATATTCTAGTTTCAGTTTAGGCCCACCCAGTGCTATCATTGAAACTTTAAAAATCTTAGCACTATAAAATCGATGTGTAGTTTCAGTTTAGGCCCACCCAGTGCTATCATTGAAACGGCCCTCGACGAGGCGCATGTACCCTACATCACCGCGTTTCAGTTTAGGCCCACCCAGTGCTATCATTGAAACTCTGCCGCAAACCGTTGATTTGGCAGAGTATTTCAATAATTTGGTTTGCCGGATTTTCGAATTGTCGTGTTTTGCTCAAAAAACACTGTAAAATTCGAAAATTTATGGTAAACTTGGTTCAATAGCATTCGGGTAGCTTAGAAGTCGTCTGAGGACGAGCTGAAATCAACTAAAGCTAAGAATAATTCCGGCGCTGTTTCATACGAAAACATCCGGATTTAACAATTAGTATCTGTCGGCGCAGAAATTCAGGTACTCGCACTGTGAGCACTGTTTTTCTGTTGCCGAGCTGTCGGGAATAATAGGCATTTCAAACATGCTTGTTATTCTCGCGGTTGTATTTTTTACTTTATTTTTCATTTCTTTGTTTATTTTTACGGAATAGGTTTTTCCTTTGCTTCCGTAAAGTATGAAACCTTCATCAATAGTGCAGCTGTACTGTTCTTCCAGCAGCATTGCATAGGCAGCAATCTGTAATTCAGCCCCTGTAACAAATGATATTTTCTCACTGGTCTTAAATTCCAAAGGTACTATCTTATTATTTCCTTTCTGATCGACAAAGAAAAAAGCAGCGTCACATACTCCGTGCAAATTATAGGCAGTGCTTTTCAACTTAATTTCTGTTTTTAACTTGGCCCGCTTGGGGATTCCCAAGTTCTCCAGGTTTCTTCGTTTGATCAGCATCTCCTGCCGGGTGTGGAAATCCATTCCTTTATTGACCCATTCTCCGTAAACGGGCTGAATGTCCTTGAATTCGGAAAAGAACACGATTCGCGGACAGAAGCAGAACTGCCGCAGCATCGAAATCGGGATGCTTATATCTTCATTATTTTCATACGACCGCATGGGAATCAGGCTCAAAGTAACTGAAATTATCGTAGCCGAAGCATTTTTTCAATGTTTCGACAGGTATAGAGCATGGAAACCAAAAACATTTGTCAGTCTTTTTAAGCATATTGAAAACAGTCTTCTCCAAAACACTGACTTCCGGTTTTTTAAGATCTCCGTAAAAGACGGATTCCTGAAGAGATACAAGTCCGAGATCCTTCAGGCAGTCAGAGAACTTCTTACGTATCTTTGTATCAGAAATGTCGTAACAAACAAGATATTTGACGTAGATCGACATGGCTACCAGTTAAAGCTTATCCCTTTATACTTCTTCTGTCCGACTACTGCGCCTGACAGTCTGTATGCCTGGCGCTGCATGATGTTTTCAAGCTTGACTCTGGCATGTCCCTTCATGATCCTTGCTGACATAGTGCTGTCTATCTCATCCACAATTCTCTTCTTCATCTTTGGATCAAGCATTTCATAGCCAGGGCCTATGACATTTCTAAGCTTGATGATATTCCGGTCAACAACCCATGCCCTGTACTCTTCCATAAAATCCAGAACAAGTGACGCCTTGCCGGGGCGGTCTGTATGCAGCATGCCTTCATAAAGCTCAAAACCGGCATTGTCCAGTGCTGACCAGACATAGCTTTCAAGGATAGCGTATGCATAGTTGAGAGCTGAATTGGCTCTCTCTCGCGAGCCGCGCCCTTCACGGTATTTAAAAGAGTCAGGCATCAGGCCTGCTCTTATAAGTGCATTCCAATAGAGGTTTGCGCATACTCCTTCAATCCCCATCAGCCTGCCGCGCCACTGATTTCTTTGGAAGTCTTCTTCATTCCACTTTATGCTGGCAATGGCTGCTGCATTATTCTTCAGTTGCTCCGCAGCCTTTTGAAGGCCGTCACACTTGTCGGCAGAAGAGCCATTGCGCATGATTTTGCAGAAATACAGAAGAACAGCACGCTCGTTTTTAATTTTCGTTTTGATGAGTTCAGAGGAAATTTCAATGCACCTTGGCGAATGAAAGCAAATGAACTGCGCTTCGCGCACCGTAACGACGGCGTGCTGATTCCTCGGAGAAATGACAGATGAAACGGCATGGCCGCGCCAGTCAATGAAAAAAATCCTTATGCCGCGCGCGGCGCATTCCAGTATGAGATTGCTTGATATGCTTACGCCTTTCTTAGCAATTCGTATTCCACGGAGCCTGGAAAGGCTCTCCTCTATAACCGTGCCGTCGTGTTCCCTGACAACAAGCCTTGCACCTTCAACACCAAGGCTTGTCCCGAAATTCTGGACAGTGAGATATCTCATAATGCCTCCATGCCTTTAATCGGGCTGCATAGAGATCAGCTTTTTGTCTGATCATTAAACATGGAATTCATTACTTCATTACTTGATTCTACGATGTACCAGAAACTTATCTGATTACCTGTTGAAAGGATAAACAGATTGGACCGCGGTTTGCCTAACAGACTGGGGATTTTGTCCGCCTCTGCAACGGCAGCACCTGAATCGGATATTGTGTTCTTCAGAGAACCTGCAAGTTTCTGTATAAAAAACTCCGGAGCCTTCATCTCATTTTTAAGCTGCGTAAAGCCATCTTCGTTTTTCAGACCGGCCGCTTTTCTGAAAATACTGAACGGACAGCTGATTTTGAGATAGCGCCTTCCTTCGGTTCCAGGTGCAATTGATATCGAGAACTGATCTGAGCCGCTGTTCTCATGCTTTTGCGCCTTATACACGAACACATTGCGAAATTCAGTCAGAGGAACGATCACTGAATCTTCCCTGTATAAACGCTCTTCTTTAAGAGGGATAATGTTTTCAGCTTTCAATCCATCCAGAAGAACAGGTGACTTCCAGTCAACCTTTCTGCCTTGATCTGCGGCAAAGCCGCTGGAGTTCTGCAAAGTGGCAATCACCTGATATATTGGTGTTCCGTCAAGATTTTTCCTTCTGACCGCGTAGCATGCGCCAGTGGCAGCCTTCATGGGGAGAGAAATTGCCTGTCTGTATGCCGAGTGAGGCCTTGATGTCACTCTTACATTGCTCTGAACTTTTCTGTCAGGCCAGTACTTCTTTATAACTTTCTCTACGGTGTTCTGATCAACTTTTTCCTGGCCGAACAGCTTTCTGATCTCATCGAGTTCAGAAATCCGCTGCCAGTCATTAAAAACTGGTATGACAATGTCGCATCCATAGCTGAAACCGAGGGCTTTTGATGAAAATGCAGGTTTTATATGAAACGACTTTTCCTCAATAGGCTTCAGTTTATGCTTTTGAGAGTCATACAGCTTACCTACGACACTGGTCTTCTGAGTTATATACGACAATGACAGAATCACTTTGACGGCATTCAGCTCGTCTTCGGAAACAAAAGAATGCATGGCTTTGCCGATTTTTTCAAAAGCCAGGGTTTGCACAATTTCGTACTTTTCCCAGCTGTCATCTGCTTTTACCGGTTCAGAGAGAACATCTTTCAGCAGTTCGATCAAATTAAGAGGATTCTTTCCCTTAACAAAATTCTTCTTAACTGAATTTGCTGAAGGTATTTTGAACCCGATCCTTAAGTCATTAACTTTCCTGAGAATAGGAACAAAATTCAGCTGGTAAATTCCGTCATTGAAAATTTTCCTTGACCAAAATTTGCTCTTATCTGCCAAAGGCTTTCGTTCAACATGAATACAGTCCACATCCCTAGGGAATATATTGTTAACCAGCTGTGATGGAATTGATTCATCACTTTCGTCATCCCAGACGGCACCTCCCATCAGGGAGCGTATCTCAGGAACATCACATGCTCCGGCATAGACACACAGGGCATCGATGGCGTGCGAGGCAAAAGGCTGCTCTGAAGACGCTGGCTTGGTGAACTGTGAGTCAATTTCCGAGAGCCTTCTTCTGTAGTCAGATGTGCCTTCTGCAGGCATGCGGCGGACAGAGAAGTTAATCCTGGAATACCCATTGTCGTTGAGAATCCTTTTTATATTCTCAACCAGCGTTCCGGCAAACCACTGCTGTGTTCCGTTTACCAGGGTCTGGTTTCTTCTGCCAAGACTTCGTTCTACCTCCCTTCTCGTCTCATCCCCTGGTTTCAGGAACAGTGAGTGTCTGACGTACTTCTGCTCATCATCAGACATAAGCTCAAAGCGCTTCAGCCTGCCTTTTTCTTTCAGATCTTTTATTTTTGACTTAATCTCACGTTCAATCAGATTAATGTCATCAGTATTGAACTGCTTCCTGAGGTAATTCCCGTTCAGATTACCAAGGGTATAAAGCTGATCTTTTTTTGTTTGATTTCCCATCCGGGACACAAATATCAGGTTTGCCTCGGAATTGAAGATCATCCCCTGATTTTTCCCGCTTAATGCTCTCGGAATAATATGATCAATTTCTCCGGACTGCTCGGTAGGCAGCAGTATTTGCCCTGTATATGGACAAATGCCTTTGCTTGCCTGTTTTATCCTTTCATCCTTATCGGCCCAGCGTTTGTTCTCTGCGTCGCCTTTTTCTGCAATCTGGGTTATTTTCTTCTTTGAAGCATTCTTGATTTCTGCGAGATCAGCGGAAAATGTGAATGAGTTGGACTCAACAACTATAGTCACGTCAACCGGCAGGCTGGCGTTGCTGGTATTTTTGATTTCTTCTGCAACACGTTTCGCAGTCTCGAAGCTGACTCGTTCCAGGGAACGCCTCAGTATGCCATCGAAAGGTTTAACGCAGTCAGCAGGAAGCCTGGAGAATTCTGCGCTGACACCTTTATGCTCCTCAATAGTCTTCATCCGGTACATGTTTTCAAAGTGCACGGCAAGGCATGTGCCGGTGAACCCGTCAGGATCATTGTTCAGAAGGTTATAGATCTGAGCAAGCGAAAAAGGATTGGAAAATTTTGTAAGCTGTGCAGGAGAGAGGTTGAGTTTTTCGCTTATTACCGCAGTTGCTTTTCTGGATCTTGCATCAATAGTTAAAAGCTCTTTCTCATCGGCTGTTGCTTTGGACTGCTGATTTTTCTCCTGAGCCTGCTCCAGGGAATATTTGAAGCCATTACCATATTTCTTAAGAAGATCAGCGGCTTTTCCGCAGATGCTTTTTACTTTAAGCCTTTTTTCTACTGGCTCATCCATAACGTGCGAAGAGATAAACGCACGTCCAATCTCCCTGTCTGCTCCCAGAATGTTTCCGATCAGGATATCAAGAACACTCTTTTTCATTGGAGGATGCGCGCCTGATTTTTCAAGGAGTGGTATTTTTGCTGAATTCATATTGAACTCAGCCTGCCAGCATCCATCCTTTGCGGCACTGGTTTCCTCGTAATAATCAAAAGCAAGCTTCAAGAATTCAACAGCAGATGAATTTCCTCCCAGAACCAGTGATAGTTCTTTGAATCCAATATTGTTTTCATCGAATGACTTAAGGCCTGAGTCCGCATATATTTCGGTGTTTTCCCTCAGGCGGAATGGATCAGTTTTCGTGTTCCTGTCAAAAATTCTCTGGAGAATGTAAGAGGCCTGATAAAAATTATCAGACAGCTTGCCGTGTTTGGCATTTATTCTTGAAACGCGATCCTCTTTTCTTGCAATGAAATCTGTCTCATAGGCATAGACTGGATATTTTTCGGAAATTTTGCCGGCCCAGTCCATCCATTCTGGAGCTTTTGTGTTAAGAACAGCAGGGTTGAGCAGAAGAGTCGCATCAGCCGGCGGGCGCCTGTTATTCTGATCCTCATAGGGCGGAATGGACTTTCTCGGATCAAGGGTGGACATCGTGTCAATGATGCTGCCGCTGCCGCTATACTCTGAAATCACATCTTTCATATCCTGCCTGCGATCATCATCCGGATGAAAATACCGGTAGGCAGAAACGAGAACACTCTTCAGCTTTTCGCCATCATAAAAATCAGTGCCTTTGAACCGTTGGTCATTGAAATACCAGCGAAGGGCTCTGAGCTGCAGGTTTGAGACGTTGCATACAAGATTGGCCAGACGTTCCTTTCCTCCAGCAAGCTCTGCAATTTTCCATAACCTTCTGTCTTTCTCGATCTCCTTGAGTACAACTTCTATGTACTCACGTCTTGACTTGTGGCCGTGCTTTTTTTCGAGAAGCAGGTTGCCAGTGTCATCAACAACAGAAATAACAGCATTGAGGTACAGCTTTGGATCAAGATCAGGAAAATCATTCTTCACGCAGGAAGTCACCGCTTTCTTAAGAGCGGTTCTGTCCGGGAGCTTCGCAAACGCAGCTGAAAGCTCCTCAACGTCTGCGATGTTCTGCTTGAAGCTGTTCCAAAAAGCCTCAGGGCTTACATCGTTTCCCTGATCATCCCTGCTTCCTGCCTGAAGATGGCTGAACAGCTGGGAACTGCTGTCAATGCCGAAAACCTCCTCAAAAATTTTAAGGAAAGCTTCTGTATCGCTTATTTCAGTGAGAGAGGAGAGATCCGTCTCAGAATCAACGCGTGAATATCCCCTGCGTTTCAGCAGCCCGTAAAGCGCATCCCACAACTGCGTTTTCTGCGGAGCCGGAACTGTCTCATTTTTTCTGCGTAGCATCTCCTCAATAAGGACTTTCAGCAAGCGCCTTGCCAGGGAAAATCTTTGTCCTCCTCTGACACGGTGTCTTGCCTGCGTACGGGATGTCAGCCTGTAGGTAAAATCAGTCTGATCCGGAGGCATTACAACAGTAAACGCCGCACTTGAAAACTTATCTGGCTCTGACGATCTGTGGCATTCAATAAAAACGCCTGTATTCTTTGCACCGAGGTCGATTCCGACATTGGCATGCAGAACATTGGTTTTGCCTTCTAAGTTTTCAATGGTCATAATTATTAATCCATGAAAAATAATCAGTTTCTCGTATTTTACTCAGATCAGACAGCCTGAATTAAAGCAGAAATCAAAGCCATTTTGATTCTGTGATCGTGCTTAAACTTTAATCTGACAGCCGCTCAGACAAAAGTCATGCACTGGGAGTGCTTGTTTCCTGCATTCTGACCATCAGGACAGCAAGTTCTGATCCTTACTTCATTTTAATAATCTCAGCGAAGATTAAAAGAAATATATATTTAGCTTGGGACGCAATAAACAGACATGCCAGTTAGGCATCATGTCAGATAAAAATCAGGATAAATTTCAGTAATATTAAGAAAAATTCTATATAAAAAATATAAATACAGACTTATTTATGATAAAAATAAGAATATTGAATACTAAACGTGTCTGTCATAAATGCAGTAATATGTATTTTATTCCACTATCATTTAAAATTACAAAGTAATAGAATTTTAAACTTGCCTTTTGAAAAGAATGCATCAGGTTCCTGAAGAGAAACAAAATAATGAACATAGAGTGGGACGCTGAGAAGTACACCAGCAATTTTTCCTTTGTGCATCAGTACGGCAGCGGAGTGATGGAGCTCCTGGACTTCTCTGAGATCAGGACCATTGTCGATCTCGGCTGCGGGAACGGCGCGCTTGTAAAGAAACTCCATGACAGAGGTCTTTCTGTCATCGGGATAGACGCGTCTGAGGATCTCCTCC
>ONDV01000059.1 GCA_900316665.1 uncultured Lachnospiraceae bacterium | reverse complement strand
CATTGAAGGCTTCCCGATTGCAAAAGATGAGGACATTATTGCGCTCTCTGATGCTCCGTATTACACAGCCTGCCCGAATCCGTTCATTAAGGAGTTCATTGAAGAGAATGGAACGCCATATGATGAAGAGACAGATGATTATCACTGTGAGCCGTTTGCGGCAGATGTAAGTGAAGGGAAAACAGATCCAATTTATATGGCCCATACGTATCATACTAAGGTGCCATTTAAGGCAATAATGCGATATGTTTTACATTATACGGCTCCGAACGATTTGGTATTAGATGGCTTTTGTGGAACCGGAATGACAGCAGTCGCTTGTAGAATGTGTTCCTCTGAGAACAGAGAATTAAAATATGATTTTTCAAAGTCGGAGCAAGAGAACTGGGGGCTAAGAAAAACAATTATCAGCGATTTAAGCCCAATTGCTACGTATATTGCAAAAAATTATAATTCAAATGTAAATTTAGAAAAATTTACATTTGAATTTACTGATCTGATAAATAAATGTAAAGACAAATTTGGGTATCTATATTTAACCAATCACGATTCGTTAACCCCTAGCCTTGTGAATAACAAAGGCGTTATTAATTATGTCATATGGTCTGATGTATTTGTGTGCCCGAACTGCGGGAAGGATTTTGTATTTTGGGATGTTGCCATTGAAAATAATGCTGTAAAAAAGGAGCTTGTTTGTCCTCACTGTGGAGCCAGATTAAAAAAGGGTAAGTGTAATAGATATCAAGATGTTTACTATGACGCGCGACTTGAAAAGACAGTATCATGCGCAAAGCAAGTACCAGTAAGAATTAATTATTCTTATAATGGGAAAAAATATGAGAAGAATCCTGACAAAGAGGATCTAAGACTAATAAAAGAAGCAAATGATTTAGTAAAAGAATTTGCTGTCCCGTCAGATGAATTGCCATCCGGGGATAATACTGAACAACCTAAAAATTCGCACCATTTTACTAATGTTCATCAGTTTTATTATAACCGTAGCGCAATTATTTTTTCTTGGGTAATGGATGAAGCTAATAACTATGAATGTTCAGATGCAATTAAATTTGTAGTTACCTCTATTCTGATGAAAACGGGATCCAAGTTACATAATATTGGATTTAAAAATGGAAAAATCAATTTGGCTGGTGCAATGCCGAATGTTTTGTACGTGCCTAGTACTGTTGCTGAACGAAATATAATAGATCTCCTTTCAGGAAAGTTTAACGATATAGCTAAGGTATATGCTGAGTCGCCTAAGACAGAAAATTCTGTATTGATCCAGTGCTGTTCAGCTACGGATATGAATATTCCAGAAAACTCTGTCGACTATATTTTTACGGATCCCCCATTTGGAAGTAATATTAATTATTCAGAGCTAAATTTCATATGGGAATCGTGGATTGGTGTAAAAACCAATAATATTTCAGAGGCAATTGTAAATAAAACTCAGGGGAAATCATTAGTTCAATATCAAAATTTAATGAGCGAATGCTTTCAACAGTATTACCATGCGCTGAAGCCCGGTAGATGGATGACAGTAGAATTTCATAATTCGTTAAATGCCGTATGGAATGCAATCCAAGAGGCTATTCTCAGAGCCGGTTTTGTTGTTGCAGATGTAAGGACGTTAGACAAGAAGCAAGGCACATTTAAACAGATGACTACATCGGCTGCTGTAAAGCAGGATCTAGTAATATCTGCTTATAAACCTAAAGATAGATTTGTAAAGAAATTTATATCTGATGCTGGATCGGAAACAACGGCATGGATGTTCACTCAGCAGCATTTGGAAAATTTACCTGTAGTTGTAGATGCAGATAATAACGGGAAGATAGATGTTATTCCTGAACGTCAGGCGTATTTGCTATTCGACCGAATGGTCGCCTACCATGTTGTAAATGGAATTCCGGTTCCACTGGATGCAGCTGATTTCTATAAAGGTTTGGATGATCGTTTCTTCAAGCGTGACGATATGTATTTCCTTCCGGACCAGGTTAACGAGTACGACGAAGCTCGCATCAAGATGGATCTGGAAGATGTTCAGCTGTCTTTTGCTGTTACTAATGAGAAGACGGCCAGAGAATGGCTGACATTCCAGCTTGGTACACCACAGACTTATGCAGAGATCCAGCCGAAGTTCATGCAGGAAGTGAAGGCAATCGATAAGTACGAAAAGATTCCGGAACTGTCTGAGCTTCTGGCGGAGAATTTCATTCAGGACGATAAGGGACGCTGGTATGTTCCGGATATCCGTAAAGAAGGCGATGTAGCAAAGCTTCGAGAGAAGAATTTGCTGAAGGAATTTGAAGGTTACATGAAGTCGAAGGGTAAGCTGAAGCAGTTCCGTTCGGAAGCGATCCGTGCCGGTTTCGCGAAGCTCTGGAAAGAAAAGAACTATCAGGCCATTGTGGATATGGCGGAACGTCTGCCGGAACAGACTATTCAGGAAGACCAGAGCCTTCTTATGTTCTATGATGTGTGTCTCTCCCGTGTACAGTAACAAGGGAGGTATCAGCTTATGGAAACAGGATCAAGAGTGAATCCGCTGCTGACACTCAACTACATGCAGCAGAAACATGAGAACAAATATTTTGACCGAAAGTCGGCACAAATTCGTGTCGCCGAGCTGGCACCGCTGATTTCAGCATTTGCCAATGCGGACGGTGGCACGATCGTGCTTGGAATCAGCGACAAGAGGAGAACGCTGGAAGGCGTTAATTCCGTCGGCGAAGATAAGATCAATGATTTCATCAATGCTCCGAAGGATCTTTGCAAACCGATGCCGCGGTATAAGGAAGAATTCGTGGATATCACGAATGACAAAGGAGATCCGGACCGTCTGCTTCTGCTTCACATTATGAGCAGCGACCGTCAGATCATTCGAACCAATAACGATGAGACATGGCTTCGGATCGGAGACAGGACAAAGCAAATGCTCGGGGACAATCTCCGGAATCTCGAATACGATAAAGGAGCCAGAAATTTTGAAGATGAAGTCTGCCCGTATGCGACGGTAGAGGATCTGGATCCGGAGCTATTGAACCGCTATAAAGAGCGGATTGGAGCTGCTGGGCTGGATGACCGACAGGTGCTTCGTGCCAGAGGATTTTTGCTGATGCACGATGGGAAAGAGCAGCTGATAAATGCGTCGGTGCTTCTTTTTGCAAAGAATGAACTGCAGTTTCCGCTGAATTGTCGTATACGGTTTATTCGGATTGACGGCCGCGAGATGCATGTCGGTGCGGACTACAACGTTGTGAAGGACAAGAGTATTGATGAGCCGATCCTGAGGCTGATTGATGATGCGAAGGCTTACATTTCGGATCAGCTGCGGGAATTTACTCATCAGGACCGTGTCAGCGGACGGTTTATTGAGACACCGGAATACCCGGAGTTCCCATGGTACGAGGGAATCATCAATGCAGTCGCGCATCGCGACTGGGCTGCAACGGGACAGTTTATCAAGGTCAGCATGTATGATGACCGGCTCGAGATCGAGAGCCCGGGACGATTTCCGGATATTGTGACAGCGGACAATATTTCCTATACACGGTTTTCGAGGAACAAGAAGATTTCCCGTGTCATGACCGAGTTCGAATGGGTTCGGGAATTAAATGAAGGCGTAAAGAAGATCTATTCCGATATGAAGGATGCCGGACTTCCGGCACCGGAATACATCGAGGGGCCGAACACAGTGCGGCTGATTCTCCGGAACAATATTGATGAGCGGATGCCGCACAGAAATAAGGTATCGGATAATTCATCAGATGAAAGACTAAATGACGGATTAGCAGATGTTTCCAAGAAGCTTGAGGGAATCTGGGATCAACTGGATGACGTCGAGAAGGAGATCCTTAAAAATCTTCAATTGCATAGCGAGATGAATCGGGCTGAACTAGCAGAAGCATTGAATAAATCCGGACGTACTATTTCCAGAAAGCTTGGCCATCTTATGGAAATTGGTCTTGTTAGTATTGAGGGAAGCAAGTACGACAAGACACATACATATTCTTTAAAGGAGCACTAGCCATCCTTGCCAATTTGGCGAGGATGGCTAGGACATGGCAAGGATTAGGTGGGGTTTTTGAGAGGTATATCCTTACTGGTATTTTTGGCAAGCCGGCAAGGTTCTTATGAGGATTGACGAGGTGATAGCGTGCTGGAGATCGGCACATTTGTTTTTGATCGGAAGGAAGGCGCTTCGGTTCAGATTTTGGACCGGGTTGAAGCTTGGGGATATGTAACATACCGTGTTTATAATCCGGAATCCGGTCAGGTATATAAGACTTCAGAAGAACAGCTTTCTGCGGAAGACGGATGAGAATTATCTCCGGTACGTTGTTCTTCTTTCTAAAATTAAAAATGAAACAGCTGGAGGACTTCTCGCTACTCTGACACACGGCGTGATCCCGCTTCCGCATCAGCTGCATGTGCTGGACCGAGTGATGGCGAATAACAATGTTCGCTACATTCTGGCAGATGAAGTCGGTCTTGGAAAAACGATTGAAGCCGGGATGGTGATCAAGGAACTAAAGGCCAGAGGCTTGGTACAGAGGATTCTTGTCGTATGCCCGACCGGTCTTGTGACACAGTGGGCGTCGGAAATGCAGGAGAAGTTCCAGGAGAAATTTCAGGTGATTCTGCCGTCAGATTATGACACGATCCGGCGGATTACTGACAATGATGACGTCTATGGCCAGTTTGATCAGGTTATCTCTCCAATGGACTCGATCAAACCGCTGGAGCATCATGCTGGGTGGACTGCAGAACGGGTAGAGGAATATAACCAGGAGCGGATCTATTCTATCATCAACAGCGGGTGGGATCTGATCATCATCGATGAAGCGCATCGCGTGGCCGGTTCGACCGGAGAAGTTGCCCGCTATAAACTTGGTAAGCTACTGTCGGAGGCCAGCCCATATCTTCTGTTGCTGACAGCAACACCGCACAATGGAAAAACTGAACCATTCTTAAGGCTGATCCGTCTCCTGGATGAAGAAGCCTTTCCAAATGCCAATTCGATTGTCAAGGAACAGGTAGCTCCTTATCTGATTCGTACTGAGAAGCGGGAAGCAATAGATAATAGTGGAAACAGGCTGTTCAAGAACCGGGTGACACATCTCGTTTCTATGAACTGGGATGAACGACATACCATGCAGCGGCAGCTGTATGAGATGGTGACTTCCTATGTCTCCAAAACGTATGCTAAGGCGTCCCGGAACCGGAAGAAAAATATGTGCCTGATTTTCCTCCTGATCATCATGCAGCGCATGGTATCCAGCAGCACAGCGGCGATCCGGCAGAGTCTGGAGCGGAGATTGTTTGTCCTGAAAGAGCAGACGACAAAGCTCAGCAGCCTCACGGAAGAAGAAATATCCGAGATGGATATTGAGGATGGCTCAGAGGAGGCACTCGAAGCGATCTCTCTCAACAATAAGGAAGAGATGGCTGAGCTGCAGCTAATCATAGAGACCGCCAAGCAGGCAGAATTTCAGCACAATGATGTAAAGGTAGAAGAACTTCAGAATATTATCGATAAGATTTTGTCCGAGGATCCGACGCAGAAGATTATTGTGTTTACGGAATTCGTTGCGACGCAGAGGTATTTGGCGGATTATCTTCAGGGGAAGGACTATACAGTTTCCGTGCTCAATGGAACGATGAGCATTGAGGAACGGAATGATGCTCTCCGGGAGTTCCGGGATTCGACACAGATCTTCATTTCTACGGATGCTGGCGGCGAAGGTCTGAACCTTCAGTTTTCAAATATCATCATCAACTATGATCTGCCGTGGAATCCGATGAAGATCGAACAGCGCTGTGGGCGTGTCGATCGTATCGGTCAGACACGGGATGTGGTGATTTACAACTTTATTATCGCAGATACCGTTGAGAACCGGGTGCGTGAAGTGTTGGAGGACAAACTTTCCGTCATTCTTAAGGAAATGGGTGTCGATAAGTATTCTGATGTCCTCGACAGTGAAGTCGCAGATATGGACTTTACGGATGTATATATGCGCTCGATCGAAAAGCCATACAAGATCGAGGAGAACATGTACCCGGTGGAGTCCGAGATGAAGCAGCAGCTAACGAACGTCCGGAAGTATAAGAGCATCATCAAAGAAGACAAAGATCTGACGGAGCTCGTCGGGAAAGGCCCGGACTTTGATGTCGATAAGGCGCTTCGCCTGATGCTTACCTATTATGATGGATGGAAGGGAATTGATCCGAGGCTGATCGAGCGGCTCGGCGTCAATGATCCGGAGATCACGGAACATCTGCAGAAAGACATTCTGCAGGATAAGTTTTCGCCGATCCTGTCTGTTTCGATTAAGGATTTCCCGAATGAGGCAGGGTATTTTATGCTTTGGCAGCTCTCTGTGTCGGACGAAGAAGCGGACCAAGAGATCATTCCGGTATTTGTCAATGAGGACGGTGTCTTCCGCGCAATGGCCGGAAAGCGGATTATGGATGTTTTCCTGGATTCACACAGTCAGCTGACGGTGCATATGACAGAGAATGTCACGGCTGAGAAATACCAGGAGCTTGAGAAGATCAGCATGGATTTTGCTTATGATGCGTTTGTGCGACTTCGGGATAAGCAGAAGAGCCGGACGGATGAGAATTATAAAAAATATCTTTATGCATTGAAACTCCGGGAAGAAGCGACGCAGAGGATCGGTATTGAAAATATTCGTCGATCAAAGATGGAGAAGCTCCATCAGGAGAGAGAAGCTCTTGAGCAGGAATATAATGATGTGAAGCAGATTTATCCAGATTTTCGGATGATGTTACTCGTTAAACTGGAGGCATAGGCATGTTTGCAGAGTATTTATACGACATGGCCCAGGCCAGGTATGAGAAGAGAATCATTCTGATCGATGAGGATCAGATTTTAGAGAAAGTGGACTGGCAGGAGGTGTTTATTGTCAATGGCTGCCAGCCGATTGAATATGAGAATGATCTGAAGTTTCGAATTGATTATGAGGATATTTGGAAAGCCGGACAGGATAACTATGTGTTTATGGTGAAAACGGAAGACTATGTTCCGTATGACATCCGAAAGCCGGCGCATGAGTTTCATGTGTCCTATCAGAAGCTGTTTCCGAAGCTGAACGGGATGACGCTGAAGGAAGCATCAGATCTTAATCTAGATCTTTTGACACTGGCATTTCTGAAGAATTATGACGATCTGCGGTCCGAAGAGAGGACAAAGAAATTTCTTTCTGATCGGGTGTACGGAAAAGAGAATATCCGTGAATATCTTGAAGAAGGGGTTAAAGAACTTTCCGATGAAATAAAATCGTGTAACAGATATGCGGACTGGATGAAACTTGCTGAGAAGCAGGCACGTCTTCAGGTCATGGCAGCGGAATACGGTCTGAAGATCGATACGACGTTTGTTGACCAGCCATTTCAGAATTTTGTCCTCAAAGACTATGGAAAGCTTTCTTCTGAAATCAGCCGGACATCTCCGGTACTTGTCAGCCGGGCGATGGATTTCATGCATGAACTGAGCAGAAAGTTTGCGCTGATCGTGATGGATGGCATGTCGCTTTTCGACTGGCGGATCGTTCGGAGGAGCTTTGCAGATCTGAAGTTCTGCGAGACGGAAGCCTTTGCAATGGTTCCGACGATTACTTCTATTTCCCGGCAGTGTCTCGTATCGGGAAAGTATCCGAAGGACCTTCTGAATCCGTGGAGCACCAGTAAAGAGAAAAACGAATTCATTGCCGGCGCTGAGAAACTTGGATTTACGGATGCACAGATTGCCTATGGCCGTGGATACGATACAGACTTCAGTATGAATGTTCAGTGCGCCTGCATCATCGTCAATGATGTGGACGATATGATGCATGGACAGAAGCAGGGACGGTTCGGAATGTATCAGGATGTTGCGCTTCTGACACAGAAGCATCAGCTGCATGATACGGTGAAACGGCTCCTGGGGCAGGGATTCGATGTTTATATCTCGGCGGATCATGGCAATACGGAATGCATCGGCACAGGGAAATTCATGAAGGCCGGTGTGGAAACGGAGACGAAGAGTCATCGGATGATCGTACTGAAGGATTTCGCGGACAAGGATGCACTGATCCAGAGCCGGAATATGGTGGAGTATCCGGGATATTTTCTGGATAAAAAGTTTGATTACCTGATCTGCTCCGGGCATGAATCGATGGATGCAAAAGGCGAGCAGGTGATTACGCACGGCGGTATGACGCTGGAAGAAGTAGTAGTGCCGTTTATAGCGATAAAGGCGGATGAGAATCATGGCTAAGATGGTAGGGCTGTCAAGAAGCGTGAAGCTTCCATGGCTTGATAAGACAATAGAATTTATGGATCAGTATCCGGAGGAACAGGAGCTCAAAGATGCTCTGACGGAGTATCTGAGTTTTGAAATCGGGAGCCCGACTGTCCTGAGGAAGACAAGAGAGATTCTGCTTCATGCCTGGTACTATGAAGAGCCGGATACGAAGGTGCTTAAGAATCGTGCACTGGAACTGATTCATCAATATCCGGATGATAAGCTCGCATTGCACTGGTGCATGTTGCTTGCGGCGTATCCGGTATTCCAGGATGTAACAAGACTGATTGGAAAGCTCCTCGAATTCCAGGATGAATTTACGGTAAAGCAGCTTCGTCAGAAGCTTTATGACGAATGGGGAGAACGGGCAACGCTGTTTCATTCTCTTGACAAGATGATTGCTACAATGAAAAATTTGGAGACAATTGCGACCAGCAAGCCGGGAACTTATCATGTGGTAAAACACAAGATCAGGAGCCAAAGCGTTGCGGATTTTCTGATCTATGCTGTGATGTCGATGAGCAATGTTAGTTATTATTCCGTGCAGGATCTGAAGGAAATGGAGTGCCTGTTTCCGTTTGAATATCAGGTCAGTAAGGAGACACTGGCGGCGGATGATCGATTTGTGATCAGTAATCTCGGGGGAGAGCTGAGCGTAGGAGTGAAGGAATAGGAATGGATGTTAAAGTGGATTTCATTGAGTGAAAGGAACATAATCTTTAATGCTGCAGATAGATGAAGATATTCTCAATATAGATCAGGTCATATGTTCTAACATTGATCTGATTGATTTCAAGAGTGTTACACGAGCTTTGGTGGCACAGAATTTGCTTAGCTATTCGCGTAATTTAGTTGAACATATTGCCGTAAAACTATATGGAAATGGAAAAGATATCGTTGTTGGCTTGGATACGATTAAACCGGCGATGGAATATATTAAACGTGATAATAGGTATCAGTTTCTACGAAGTTTTCATGGATTCCTGCAAGAATCAGAGTCCCATTATACACCGGAGAACGAAGGAGCCGAACGTCTAGCGCTAAAATATTATCAGTATTATTTACTTATAAAAGATTTTATGAAGAAGCAATTTCAAATGAATCTTCTTCATAACATTGATAAATTCCCATTGGATACTGATAAGAGCATTCAAGAATATCACGAGAAGATAGCGGAAAAACTAAATATCACAAGACCACTAAATGATCTGAACCGAGAACAAAGGATGTACGTCCATAAGGTCATACCTTTTATTGCATTGGGAAAGGTTTTTTATGAGGTAACACTTACACCAGCATATGATACAACAAGTAAGTTTGATCGTTTTGTCTGTTATTCATCTTTCTGGGTGCCATCACATTATTCATTGAAAGCAGGTATATTCTTTGAAGAAATAAAGATAGACGAGAAGAAAATGCCCATTAATATTCTTTCGGATTATCAAGTGTCAATAAGGCCATGTGAGCTGAACAATTATGCGAGCATTTTTGGGGTAAATATTGATATTAAAGCCAATCACGCAGAGTATCGTGGCATGATGGCTTATCTTTCAAAATCTGGTGCTAGCTTGTTAGACATAGTCCTTTCTTCGAATGAAGAATATCAACGAATAAAAAGAGAAATGTTTTCAAGAAGTCAAACTCATTATTTTGAAAGTGTTATGGATAAGAGTAGGGAGCTGATACTAAGCAGTAGTGCTGGATCGACGACTGTACGATACTTATTACACACGATGAATAATAAGGTTATTAAAAATCAGCGTGGTGATGAAGAGAACAGGCTTTTATCAGGACTAAAATTAAAGTATGGTTGTATTCCTTTCGACACCATGCCATTTGCATCTTCTTTGATTCAACATATCCCTGGAAATGCGGCTTTGTATGGAAGCATTGAAAAAGAAGGAAGAGATTGTGAATTTTTTGCCAACTATATTCAAACAAACATGAATGCAAATTCCTGCTTGTACACGAAAGAGTCTGATATAACTAAACGCTTTCCAAATATAGATAAACTAATTTCGGATTTTAATGGAAAACTATATAAACCAAAGCACTGGGGAAGGCGAATTGAAAAGTTTGGCAAAAATCTATATGTAGCAGAAGCATATGACCATACAAAGAATGTAATCGAAAAATTACAAGAAGGCTTGCAACAGGGCATTCAAGGATTCGATGGAGCAATATCGTCCTGGATTGATGGGCAGACAGATATTGATAGTGAAGAAAAGAAGGTTATCCTCCGCAATATGTTTACTAAATCACGTGTAGCTTTGATTTATGGGGCCGCTGGGACAGGAAAAACTTATCTGATCAACCATATTTCACAATTCTTTGGTGAATATGAAAAACTTTATTTGGCGAATACAAATCCAGCAGTCGAGAACCTTAAGAGGAAAGTACATGCGCAAAACTGTACATTTTCAACAATAAAGAAATATCTCATGTCGAAGCATATTCAAACAGAATATGATTTGTTGATTATGGATGAATGCAGTATGGTCAGTAATCTGGATATGGATGCCATTCTGTCAAAGACTAAGTATAAGATAATGATCCTTGTTGGAGACATATATCAGATCGAAGCGATAACCTTTGGAAATTGGTTTTCATTTGCCAGATATTTTATTCCGAAATATGCATGGTGGGAGTTAGAAAATCCGTATCGAACGAAGGATGAAGGACTATTAGAATTATGGAAGAAGGTAAGATTGCTAGAGCCAGATCTTACGGAGCATATAGTAAATCATAGATATTCTTCAAATTTGGATTCATCAGTCTTTGACAAACGAGCAGATGATGAAATTATACTATGCTTGAATTATGATGGCTTATATGGGATTAACAATATCAATAGATTCTTGCAAAACAACAATCCGCATAAAGCTTTTCATTGGGGGCTGTGGACATTTAAAGTAGGAGATCCTATTTTGTTCAATGAGTCAGAAAGATTTATTCCCACCCTATATAACAATTTGAAAGGAACTATTGTAAATATAGAAGAGGATAAGATAGCGGAGGAAATTTGGTTCACTATAGAGGTTGACAAGCCTCTCATGGCGATTGATGCAGATAATGTTGGATTGGAATTACTTGATCCGCTTAATCCCGGAAAGTCAATTGTACGTTTTAGGGTGAAAAAGAAGAAGGAATCGGACGATGATAATGATTTTGCCGATGATACTGATGTCCCATTCCAGGTTGCTTATGCTGTGTCTATACATAAGGCACAAGGATTAGAGTATGAATCAGTGAAGGTGATAATCACTAGAGATATTGATGAAATGGTGACACATAATATATTTTATACGGCAATAACGCGTTCTAAGAAGTACTTGAAAATATACTGGAGCCCTGAAACGATGCAGAATGTGATAAGTAAATTTGAAACGATAAATGTCAGGAATGATGCCAATATTTTTTCTGCACAAAGTGGGATTAAAATGCAAAAACGATAAAGTATACTGCTTTG
>ONDV01000034.1 GCA_900316665.1 uncultured Lachnospiraceae bacterium | reverse complement strand
AGAAAAACACAACTTGTGAGCCACCACTGTGACATCTCTTGGCAAAAAGCGAATGAATCCTTGCAACGAAGATGATCCATGGAATGTGGGAAGTTTTAACAAGTAATAAAATTTCACTCGTCAACAGAAGAGACCGCCGAATCCCATTTCCTGTTCCAGTCATTCATGATGTCATCAAAAGACTCACTGCCCGAAGAAGCTGATTTAATAATCTGCTGACCTCTTGTACCGTCATCAGCTCCAACGTTCAGAAGAGATATCTGATTCAGATCATTTAGTCTTGTCTCTTCGCCTGACTTGGCCGGCTCATTCGGAATGATCAGAACGCCATTGTCTGTAAGATCACTGTAGAAGTCGGCATTCTTTCCATCTTTGGCGACCGCGAGACCTCCTTCGTTGTATGAGTATTCAGACTTCTCAAGAAGCCACTTGACCCAGATCCGAGCTGCCTCAAGATTTTCAGAGTTCTTGTTGATACCGTAACTTTGATCAGAAGATGCTGCTGCGTACTGCCTTCCCTCTACAGTCATTGGAAAAGCCATGTATCCTATATCATCAGGATTATCTCCTGCGCGTCTGATCTGTGATACAGCCCATGAGCCAAGCATCATAACGCCGATTTCTCCCTTGTTCATCTTTGTCTTTGATGATTCCCAGTCGGTTGCGGAGAAGTCTTCTTCTGTGTATCCCTTCCTGACCGCATCGTAAAGAATCTTGAAAACATTGTAGATTCCCGTGCCGTCGCCCGGGTCAGAGAAGATATCCTTTGTATGAAGCATTGTCTGATTCAAATACTTGTCAGAACCGGATGTCGTCACACCTATAGAATCATCCCATTCCCCTGCCGCCCACTTTGAAGCATAGTTTGTGTAAAGCGGAATTGCCTTTGTATTGCTCTTGATCTTTCCAAGGTCCTCCATAAATTCATCCGGTGTCTTTGGAAGTTCTGTAATTCCGGCATCCTTGAAGACTCTCTTGTTGTAGACCATTCCGGAAGCATAGCATGTCTGTGGAATTCCGTAAGCCTGTCCGTCTGCGTTCTCACTTAAGCAATACTTGCAGACTTTGTTGATATCATCGATTGACCCATAGCTCGCAAAATATTTTGAAAGATCTGCGGACAGCACCGAAGATGGAATCATCATGACATCACCCCAGTCACTATCCTGCAGTCTTTTTGCAGCATCGTCATCATAATTAGCAAGCCCCTTTACCTCGATCCTGATATCGGGGTATTCCTTATTGAAATCAGCTACATACTGATCCCAGGTCTTGCCGTTAAAATCCTTCTTCATCATATCTGTACGGTTTGTAAGAAATCTGACGGTTCCTTTCAAATCCTTGCCGCTTGTTCCAACTCTAATGTCAAGGAAGCTCTCTCTCTTAGAAGAACTCTTATTTGCTGTGCTGCCCGATCCGGATCCGCATGCTGCAAGTGATAATGTCATTGCTCCCACGAGCATGACTACCGCTGCTTTTCTCAGTTTCATAAAGCTTGTCCTCCTGTCAAATTAAATAAACCGGCAAAAAAACAGTGAGTCTACTTAAAAAATGAAGTAAGCTCACAGTTTAATATATCATCTTCGTCGCAAAGGATTCATTGTAGCTTGCTTACAGATGCACAGATGGTGGCGAACATTGTGTTTTTCGTTGTGAGCGAGCACGCTAGCTGCGGCTCGGAAACTGTAACAGCAATTTATTTTAAAGCATTTCTGCGCGCTTTTGTCAGAGAGCCGCTAATAAGCGCGTGCGAGCAAACAGAAAAACACAACTTGTGAGCCACCACTGTGACACCTGTAAGCAAAAAGCAAATGAATCTTTGCGACGAAAATTTTCATTATTGATGTGGGAAGTTTTAATTATTAAAATTTACTCTGCATCAAGAGCCTCAGTTATTCTTTTGAAGTGAAGGAAGCCATCACGTTCATAGAGTTTTTTCATCTCTGAAAAATCTGAGAGTCTGTAATCAGACACTTCCTCCGGCTGGATATCCACATCATCTATTTCAAAATCGACTCTGAAATGATATATATCGCAAAAATAATTATCACCGCCGTCAGGATCAGAATTCTTATATGAATAGACGGATAAGGGCTCCAGTCTGCCTAAATCGATGCCTGTCTCTTCATAAACTTCGCGCTTTACGGCATCCATTGAAGTCTCGCCGGCTGATGCGCCTCCACCGGGAATCTCCCAGGCGCCGGCAGCCCATTTCTTATCAAGCGTTCTTCTGGTAATAAGAAATTTATTGGATTTGTTCTCAATAAGTCCCAGCGCATAAATCATATATTCATCCGGCAGAAGCTTTGATCCCTCTCCATGACGGGGCTTTTTATATCCTTTGCTTTGCCGATCTTCAGAATATATGTCAATCAGCTCTCTATCTTCAAATTCAGTCATAATCTCTCCAGAAAAAAATAATCATGGTCCCGGATAGCTGCTGTCCGCCCAGCCTCTTGCATATCTCACTGCCTTATTCCAGCCTGCGATTTTTTCATCCCTTGTCTTATTATCCATGACGGGAATGAAAACACGGTCTGCTCTTATGAGATCCAGAAGTTCCTGCCGGTTCTTCCAGAATCCGCTGGTAAGCCCGGCGAGAAATGCCGCTCCGAGAGCCGTCGATTCCGTGCATGAAGGTCTGTTTACCGGAATACCTAGAATATCCGCCTGAAACTGCATAAGAAAATCATTCGCGGACGCTCCTCCATCTACTCTCAAAGTCCTGATATCAGTACCCGAATCGGCTCTCATGGCAGATGCCACATCAGCCACCTGATAAGCTATCGATTCAAGAGTAGCTCTGATTATATGATATTTATTGGTTCCGCGTGTGATCCCAACTATGGTTCCGCGCGCGTATTGATCCCACCTCGGAGCGCCGAGACCTGTAAATGCAGGTACAACATAGCAGCCGTGCGTGCCTCTGACCTTCCTGGCCATATATTCGGAATCTTCTGCCGTGTCTATAAGCTTCATCTGGTCTCTTAGCCACTGTATGGCAGCTCCTGCCACAAACACAGAACCTTCCAGTGCGTAATTGATCTTCCCGTCTATGCCGTAAGCTATGGTAGTAACAAGGCCGTTCTTTGAATATACCGGTTTGTCTCCGGTATTCATGAGAATGAAGGCTCCTGTGCCGTAAGTATTCTTGGCGTCTCCCTTTTCAAAACAACACTGACCGAAGAGAGCAGCCTGCTGGTCTCCCGCAGCTCCGGCAAGTAATATTTCCCTGCCAAAAAAAGAGACATCAGTATATCCGTAGACTGCTGCAGAAGGCTTCACCTCCGGCAGCATGGATTCAGGAATGCCGATCTCATTCAGGATATCCTTATCCCATTCAAGGGTATTGATGTTAAAAAGCATGGTCCTGGACGCATTTGTATAATCAGTCACATGAACTCTTCCTCTGGTAAATTTCCAGATAAGCCATGTATCGACTGTTCCAAACAGAAGCTCGCCATTTTCAGCTCTTTCCCGGGCGCCCGGCACATTGTCAAGGATCCAGCGGATCTTGGTGGCGGAAAAGTATGCGTCTATTGTAAGTCCGGTTTTTTCCTTTACCATATCCTCAAGGCCTCTCGCCTTAAGACTGTCAGCGTATGCTGATGTGCGCCGGCATTGCCATACAATGGCGTTATAAACCGGCTCACCTGTATTTTTATCCCAGACGATAGCAGTCTCACGCTGATTTGTAATACCGATGGCAGCTATATCGTCTGCCGTGGCACCGGTCTTCGACACTGCTTCTACAGCAACACCCAGCATGGTAGACCATATCTCATTGGCATCATGCTCCACCCATCCGGGGTTCGGAAATATCTGCCTGAACTCCTTCTGGGCGGAGGATACGATCTGTCCTTCGTGATCAAATATTATGCATCTGTTCGATGTCGTGCCGGCATCGAGCGCCATTATATATTTCGGCATCCCTTAACCCCCGGAAAATTATCAGTCTCCGATGAATTTATCGTGAACCGCGCGTGTAGCTACATCCACATCATTCTTATCGATCAGAACAGTGATCCTGATCTCAGATGTGGAGATCATCCTGATATTAACTCCCACATTGTAGAGTGCCTCAAACATTCCGGCCGCCACTCCGGCATTGGTCTGCATGCCTGCGCCTACTACGGAAAGCTTGGCTACATCTGTCTCTTCCTCGATCTTCTGGAATGTCAGATGATTCTGCTCCTTCTTCAGCACATCGAGAGCCTCATCAACATCTGTAAGAGCTACCGTAAAGGAAATATCCTTGGTATTGTCACGGCCTATGGACTGCAGGATCACATCGACGTTGATATTATGCTTTGCCAGGCAATCAAACACCTTGAAGGCGATTCCGGGCTCGTTCTTTAATCCTATAAGGGCTATACGAGCCACATCCTTATCAACAGCTACTCCGCTTATCAGCATTCCTTCCACTTTAGCTTCCTCCTTTACGAGAGTTCCCTCTGCATCTGTAAGACTCGAACGTACCACCAGAGGTACGTTATATTTCTTGGCCAGCTCGACCGACCGGTTGTGGAGCACCTTGGCTCCGAGTGTAGCCATCTCAAGCATTTCATCATAAGAGATTTCTTTCAGCTTTCTGGCTTCCGGCACGATCCTCGGATCGCATGTATATACACCGTCTACATCAGTATAGATCTCACAGGCGTCAGCATGCAATGCTGCGGCAAGAGCCACGGCGGTAGTATCTGAACCACCTCTTCCGAGAGTGGTTATATCATCATATTTATTAACGCCCTGGAAACCAGTCACAATAACAATCTTATTCAGTTCAAGCTCGGACATGATCCTGTCTGTGTCGATTCTCTTGAATCTGGCATTGCCATAAGCTGATGTCGTATGCATCGCAACCTGAAAAGCATTCAAGGATACCGCCGGCACTCCGAGTTTCGCCATTGCCATCGCCATCAGAGCAACTGATGTCTGTTCTCCGCACGCAAGCAGCATGTCAACTTCTCTCTTTGGAGCCTTGGGATTTATCTCTTCAGCCTTTGCGAGAAGGTCATCTGTGGTATCTCCCATAGCAGAGAGCACCACCACTACCTGATTGCCCTTTTTATAATCCTCGATGCAGCGTCTGGCTACATTGAAGATCCTGTCCTTGTTGCCGACGGATGTACCGCCGAACTTCTTTACTACCAGCATTCTCTTTCTCCTTCTTTATCACGCCAGCCTTATCACGCTTACAGGCTCTCCCAGGGAATTCATGATTTCCTTAAAAGCGCCCTCCCTGATTTTGCCTGTTACGAAAGCAGTCTCATTGTCATATCCGGCATCTATTATTTTTGCATCCGGGAAGGAACGGCTTATGTCTCCTATTCCAACCCGGGCTCTTACGAAATACCGGTTCTCCTGATTCATGGGATCTGAAATAGACAGCTTTTCTTCGGACCAGCCGATTGTCACATCGCGGTCAATATTTAAAGCCATAGAAACCAGATCAGCCGTCACGGCGCTTGCCGTCGGAAGCTTTCCCGCTCCGCTTCCGTAATACATGCTGTCTCCAAGCATATTGCCCTTTACAAACACAGCGTTAAATACGCCGTTAACACTGAAAAGAGGGTGATCCGGATTCAGGAGATACGGCGCCACTCTGCAGCAGTAGCTGCCGTCGGCCTTTACCATACGGGCAAGAAGTTTTATGGTCATGCCCATTTTTTTCGCATATCTCATATCCATGCTGTCAATACGGGTGATGCCTTCCGTAGGAATATCCTTGTAATCAACGGTCTTTCCTGATACCAGAGATGTGAGTATGGCAATCTTTCTCGACGCGTCATATCCTTCTATGTCCGCGGTAGGATCCTTCTCTGCAAAGCCCTGAGCCTGCGCATCTCTTAAAACTTCGTCAAAATCGGATCCGTTTTCGGACATATCCGTCAACATATAATTGGTAGTGCCGTTTAAAATTCCTGTAATTTCCTCTATCACATCACCGGTGAGGCATGTGCAGAGAGTCCTGATTATAGGTATGCCGCCGCCTACCGAAGCCTCAAACATAAAATTCGCGTGATGTTCCTTCGCTATCCTTACAAGTTCCGCGCCCTTGTCTGCCACCAGAGCCTTGTTGCTTGTCGTCACGGATTTACCGGCCTCGAGATTTTTCCTGACGAATTCATAGGCAGGATGTACACCGCCCATGGTCTCCACCACCAGAGATACCTCGGGATCATTTACAATATCATCGACATTTTTTGTGAATTTGCCTTCTTCAGGATCACCAGGGAAATCTCTGAGATCCAGAACGTATTTCAGCTCTATCGGCTCTTTAACTCTGGATGCAATTGCATCTTGGTTCACGCGGAGAATCTCTGCCACGCCGGAGCCAATCGTCCCGTATCCCATTATTGCTGCTTTCATTTTTTTCTCTTCCTTCCTCGTTGACTGTGACAGTAAAAATCAAATACCTGAGAGCACTTTTACATAATGCACACCCTGAGACTCTTCAATAACAGAGCACAACTCAGGAAGTGCTGACGTATCCGGTATCATATCGACAGACAAAGTCAGTGCCGCAATTCCGTTTACAGGAATTGACTGATGTATAGTCAGAATATTAGCATTGAATTTTGCTATGACTGTAAGGATCAGCGACAGATTTCCGGGCTCGTCATCAAGCTGAATAACCAGAGTCACGGTATGACCTCTGCTTGATTCATGATATTCAAATATATCATCCCTGTATTTGTAGAACGAACTCCTGCTTAAGCCTACGGATTGAACCGCTTCCTGAACAGAATCGGTCTTTCCCGATTCCAGCAGAACTTTGGCGCGAACTACCCTGAGCAGGACGTCCGGCACAGCTTTCTCACGGAGTACATATAGTCTGGAGCCTGTTTCCATTGTCTGCCTTTCCTGTCTCTCTCGGAGATACAACTGTCTTTACCTGAGAGAGTCTAACATAAGAGGATAGAAGAATCAAGCTTTTTCAAGCAGCAGGATTATTTCTTTTAGAAGGAGCTATGATAACAAAATCCCTCATAGCAGGAATCCTTGATATGACAGGATAGATAATGGCAGCGTATATTACGGCTCTAAGCACTCCGGAGATTATTCTGAAAGGCACTGCAACGATAAGCGAAGCCCAGTTAAGATAATGGAATATTGTTCCGTCTATTACCATCACGCCGGTATTCAGAAGTGTCACGATGAGATTGGATATTAAAATCACAATAAGCATGGAAGTTCTTTTTAATACATATTTCTCACGCGAAGCATAGGCGCCTGTAATGATGCCAAGGACTCCTGCAGGCATAGCCCAGAGCACAGTCGTTACCGTAAATCCGTAAGGTCCGAGTATCTGAGATAGAAAGCTTCCAAAGAAGCCGGATATAAATCCCGCTGCCGGACCATACATGAATCCGCACATAATTACGGGAAGTCCCGCGAATGACAGCGAGAAATTCTTTCCTATGCTTATTGAAAAATATCTGGAAAGAATAAAATGAAGCGCCATCATCACTGCAATCATTACCATCTTCAAAGTCTTGTTCTGTTTCATAAAAAAACTCCTTTCACATGGCAGATGCCACATAAAAGGAGATAATATATCATGCTCGGTCTATGCGGCAGCGGGATGCGGCTATCGTACAGCGCGCCGTTTGGCGCTTCGTCCGGCGATCAACTCCCTGTTCCGCCGGCACGTAACTCACGATGACCTACTCTGCCTTACATATTAATAATGTCTCGAATATGATAACCCTTACATGTGAATATGTAAATAAGGAATTTTTATTCCGCGTCCTGTCCCTTCCACTTCGGCTTTCCCAGAGAGAGCCAGCGGAGATAGGCAAGCATAAACTGGTCAAGAGCACCGTCAAGCACCTTGTCAGCATTGGATGATTCTTCACCTGTCCTCAGATCCTTTACCATTGTATAAGGCTGCAGCACATAAGATCTAATCTGCGAGCCGAAGCCATTTTCCATTACCTCGCCTCTTATGGCAGCTTCCTTCTCGGCATTTTCCTCGACCTTCAGCATATACAGCTTCTGTTTCAGCATCTGCATAGCCTTGTTCTTGTTCTGCAGCTGGGATCTCTCATTCTGGCAGGTAACCACTATTCCTGTAGGATAATGAGTAATTCTGATTGCCGAGCTTGTCTTATTGATATGCTGTCCGCCGGCACCTGATGATCTGTATGTATCTATCCTGATATCGTCATCTCTTACCTCGACATCCAGGTCCTTTTCAATATCAGGCATAACCTCGCATGATGCAAATGAAGTCTGTCTCTTCGCATTTGCGTTGAAAGGAGATATCCTTACAAGTCTGTGCACACCGTGTTCCGACTTCAAAAAGCCGTAGGCATTCTCGCCGTTTACCTGAAAGGTAACAGACTTTAATCCCGCTTCATCACCTTCCAGTATATCAAGCACTTCCACCTTGAAACCGTGCTGATCAGCCCATCTCGTATACATACGGTAAAGCATGGAAGTCCAGTCCATTGCCTCCGTTCCGCCTGCTCCGGCATGCAAAGTAATGATGGCATTTTCAGTGTCATATTCACCCGACAGAAGAGTCTTTATCTGAAGATTTTCCAGATCCTTAACAAAGAGATCATAATCTCTCTCCACTTCCGGGATCATTGACCTGTCGTCCTCTTCATTCGCGAGTTCAATAATATCAAGAATATCCTGATATCTGTCTTTCAGATCCTGATATCCTTCCACATCAGCTTTCAGAGAGGAAAGCTTCTGAGTCTTCTCAGTAGCCTTTTCCGGATCATCCCAGAAATCGGGCGCCTCCATCTCTCTCTGCAGTTCCTCTATTCTCTGCGTCTTATTTATCAGATCGAGTCCCGTTCCGGCCTCTTCAAGCTTAGGCTTGTAATTCTGAAGATCGACCTTTATATTATCCAGTTCTACCACGATATTAACCTTTCTTAATAAAATACAGACGGCCTGTATTAAAGCTCTGATTTCAGGACTTCTGCGCCCTTCTGGATCTGGTTATCAAGCGTTACGTCATAATCCTGATCCTTATTCCCGAGAAATTTGTATTTAAGCTTGATGTCCGGCTTAATACCCTTCTTGTGGATGGCATCTCCGCTTGGAGTATAGTATGTATCTGTAGTTATCTTGACGGCCGACCCGTCGCCGAGCGGCATGGTTGTCTGCACTATGCCCTTTCCGAATGTCTTTGTCCCGATTATTTTACCATAATGGAAGTCGCGTATGGCTCCTGTAAATATTTCAGCTGCGCTTGCGGTATTTCCGCTTGTCAAAACCACAGTCGGAATGTGGAGAGACTTCTTGTCATCGGATTTGAAATCAGTCTTTCTGCCATATTTATCCTTCATGTAAACTACCGTACCTGCAGGCAGTATATCGTCAAGTACCTTTGTCACGGATTCCACAAGTCCGCCGCCGTTAAACCTTACGTCATAAATCACGGCCTTCATGCCCTGGGACTGAAGATCCTTTATTGCCTTCTCAAATTCATCCGCTGTACCGTCAGCAAACTGAGATATGTTTATATAACCTATGCCATCATCAAGCATCTTGTAATCAACCGTCGGTATATTTATTTTTTTCCGCACTACATCCCTTGTGTATTCTGAGCTGTCACGTTTTAATGTAAGAGAAACTTTCGTGCCCGGCTCTCCGCGGATGAGCTTGACTGCATCATCAAGCTTCATATCAGAAATCTTTTTCCCACCAACAGCGACTATCACATCTCCCTTTTTTATACCGCTTTTTTCCGCCGGTGAATCCTTATAGACCGTGGCAATTTCCATTGCCTTGTCCGATTCCCTCGTTGAAACAGCTATGCCTATTCCGGCGTAATCTCCGGTCAAGTCAATCTCCATCTCGGAAAATTCCTCAGGCGTATAATATTCGCTGTATTTGTCACCGGTGCTTTCGATGATTCCCTTATATAATCCGTCTCTCTTTTTCGAGACAGATACATTCTTATAATAATATTTATCAATTATGGATGAAAGTCTCTTTGCCTTGAAATAAGCTTTAGGCGACAGCATTCCTGACCCGGTCGAAATAACAATGGCAAACGCTGCAGACATACCCGCAATTCCTGTCATTAATCCTATAGAGAAACCTTTGCCGAACAGATGCCTCTTCTTCTCTTTTTTCCCTGCTGACGGAGTATTTTCTTTATTGTTATCAATATCCAAAACAGCCTCCGGTTTGTCACACGTTAAGATGATGCTTCAAAGTAATTCTGGAGCCTAAGAAACCAAGACCGATTCCTATAAGAAGAGATATAGGTATAAGCAGGTTGAATACTGTCCTTTCAGGCACAAAAGTCATCACGTTTGCGAGAAATGCAAACTTTCTCCTGATATATTCAAGAATATTGCCATAAAGGAACCACACGATCACAAGAGGGATTATGGAGCCCACAAATCCTATTGTCACGCCCTCTACAATGAAAGGCGCTCTGACGAAGGAATCCTTTGCTCCTATAAGCTTCATTATAGCTATCTCATCCTTACGGACAGAAATTCCGACAGTAATGGTGTTGGAAATTAAAAATACCGCTACTGCTATAAGAATCGCTATTACTCCGATGAAAATAAAGGAGATAAGCTTATTAAAGTCCGTAAGAGTATGAGCCGCGGCTTCCGACTGATTGACCTGACGAACTCCGTCCAAGGTCTTTAAATAAGCCACAAGAGAGCTCTGTTTGGAAACATCAGAAAGAAATATCTGGTAGTTGGCTGACTTTGCAAGAGGGTTGTCTTCTCCGAAAGACTTGGCCGCATCTTCATGACCTTTGAAGAAATCTTTTTTAAAAGTAGCCCAGGCCTCATCGGCAGATACGAATTTGTATCTGGCCACCTCAGGTCTGTCCTTTATTTTTTCTCCTATTTCCTTTATCTGTTGATCAGTAACATCATCCTTAAAGAAAACAGTGACGGCTACGCTTTCCTCGGCATTCTTTACCATTTTCTTGAAATTTAGTCCTATCGACATGAATATTCCAAGCAGGAAAATACATGCCGACATTGTGGCAATCGAAGCAAGCGAGAACATCTTGTTTCGCCAAATATTTTTAAAGCCCTGACCTACATTATAAAAAAACGTTGACAGTTTCATCTTTAATCTTCCTCCGGAGCGACATCACTTACAAGGCATCCGTTTTTTATTGAAATCACCCGCTTGTTCATGGAATGCACAATGTCCAGATTATGGGTGACTACCAGAACCGTCGTTCCGCCTTTATTGATATCATCAAGAAGTCTCATTATCTCACGAGCGTTATTAATATCCAGATTACCGGTAGGCTCATCGGCTAAAATTATCTTCGGTACGTTTACGATCGCTCTCGCGATGGCAACTCTCTGCTGCTCTCCGCCTGAAAGCTGACGGGGATAAGACCTGTATTTGGACGCAAGTCCCACAGTCGCAAGGACGTGCGACACCTTGTCCTTTATTTCCTTTTTCGGAGCCTCTATAACTTTCATCGCGAAAGCAACATTCTCGAAAACATTACGGTCCGGCAGAAGCCTGAAATCCTGGAAAACCACGCCTATATTCCTTCTGTAAAAGGGAACACCTTTATGTCTTATATTTGCAATATCCTTACCGTTTACAAATATCTTTCCGGATGTCGGTGTGAATTCATGAAGCAAAAGCTTCATGAGAGTTGATTTTCCAGATCCCGACGGACCGGTAACAAATACGAACTCGCCCGGTTTTATATGAAGACTTACATCATTAAGTGCCGGAACGCCTTTTTCGTATGACTTACTTACATTTTCAAGCCTGATCATCAGAAATTATGATCCTCCATATAATTCATGTATTCCACTACCATCAGCGCGATCTTGAATGTAATCGCATCATCGAAGACTCTTAGATCCAGCCCTGTAGCCTTCTGCAGCTTGTCCAGTCTGTAGACCAGAGTATTCCTGTGAATGTAGAGCTGTCTGGATGTCTCTGATACATTCAGATTGTTCTCGAAGAATTTGTTGATCGTGGAAATAGTCTCTTCGTCAAAATCATTTGGCGATTTATCTTTGAATATCTCGCTTATAAACATCTGGCAGAGCGGGATCGGCAGCTGATAGATGAGTCTTCCAATGCCAAGTACCGAATAAGCTATGACCTTATGATCTCTGAAGAAAATCTTGCCTACATCAAGTGCCATTGTGGCTTCCTTATAGGACCTGGACACTTCCTTCAGCTCGGAGACTATTGTACCATAAGATACACGCACATTCCTGTCTATCTCGTCCCTGAACTGGTCTACAATTGTCTGCGCAAGTTTCTCGATCTCCTTATAGCCTTCAGCCGGAGCCAGTTCCTTTACTATAATTACATTATTTTCGTCTACTGCGGTTACAAAATCCTCAGGATGCTGGTTGAAAAGATCCCTTACCCTCTCTATCTCTGTACCGCCACGGTCAGAGCCTACCTCAACCACTAGTACTATCCGTCTCTTCTCAAATTCTATATGAAGCTTTTTGGCGCGGTTATAGATATCTACAAGTAACAGGTTGTCCAAAAGAAGATTTTTGATGAAATTATCCTTATCAAATCTCTCTCTGTAAGCGACCATCAGCTCATTTATCTGAAAGGCCGCGACACGGCTGACCATAGAGGCCTGATCTGTCTCTCCTTCAGCCACGAGAATGTATTCAAGATGACTCTCTTCAAAAATCTTTACAAACTGAGATCCATAAGCCACCTGCATCTCCGCCTCTGATTTCGAGAAATTTCTGGCAGGTTCGGCATATCTGACAGGATCCATTCCGGCGCTTGCCAGCACGCCTCCTTCAGGATCTATCACCGCAAGGCCTACTCTGGTAATCTTGAAAAGACCATCTATCGTTTTCTGAAGCACCTGATTTGAGACCATAATAATTCCTCCTCAAACAGAACCTATACATTTTCAACAAAAATCGAAGCTAATTTGTGTCAGTTTCAACAATGCCTGTAATAGTTTAATACAAAATTTCCAAAAAATAAAGTGATTTGATAATGTTTTTATGTAATTCTTCTATAGGGAAGAAACAATGTCAAAAGAATACACATTCTTGGCAAAGTCAATAGAAAAATGGCTTTAAGAGCAATTTTATATATATTTTACAAAACAACATTTCACTCTTTTACTATAAAACGCGGTTGATAATTGTGGATAAAGTGGATAGTATCGTTTATAAGTCGATTTTAAGCCATTCTCTGACCGGTAATTGTGGATAACTTTTGTGCGTAATTCGTCTGTTTCTGTCGTTTTCGTAAAACGTGGCATCTTTTTTGGTGATAATGCTATTTTTCATAATGTACAAAAAAAGACCTGTCAGATGACAGGTCTTCGGGTTCGATTATCAGAATATTCTTCTAACTGCAAGTATGTTGCTGTAGCTTGCGTTAGTATATGTAATGCCCGTCTTTTCATTAGCCGCATTGATCAGCATGCCGTTTCCTGCATAGATTCCCACATGACCGCTGTAGCATACAATATCTCCGGGCTGCATCTCGGACTGTGATACGCCGTAACCGACACTTCTGTCTCCGGCTGAAGAATGAGGAAGGCTGACGCCGAAAGCCGCATAGACACTCTGGACAAATCCGGAGCAGTCAGCACCGTTTGTCAAACTCGTGCCGCCGTATACATAAGGATTGCCGGCGAACTGACATGCATATGAGGCAACCGCTGCACCTGAACCGCCTGAAGGAGCTGAATATGATGCAGTCGACCGTGACTGGCTTCTTGATGATGTCTTGCTTGATGATGTCTTGCTTGAATTTGTGCTCTTCTGCCTTGCCGCCTTCTGTTTTGCTGCTTCTGCAGCGGCAGCTTCTTCAGCAGCCTTAATTTTAGCTTCTTCTTCGGCTCTGGATTCCGCATATGTATATTGAGAGGAGATCGTAACAAAATCCGTCGAAACAAATCCGGGTTCTCCGCCGTTATCAACCTTTATCCAACCCTGATCCTTTGTGGAATCATCTGTCACCACAAGATCATCCGTACCGGGAACCATGCCTGTAACCTTCGAATCGGTAGAAGGCGCTTCTCTTACATATAATGTAGTAGTTGTAACTGTAGCAATCTTTGTAGCGGCAGCCTCAACAGTTGCCTTGTCTCCTACTACCAGATATGCTTTGTTGACATAACCGCTTACGTTTCCTGATGTAACGCTGTACCAGTCGCCCTGCTCACCGGTGATCGTAACAGCTGCATTATTGAAAAGCTTGCCAACATAATCGCTGTTCTGATCAGCTGCTGATCTTACATATACAAAGCCATCGCCAAGATTTGCTGCAATTCCTATATTTGCATATTTTGCAGCCTCTGCTGCAGCTGCAGCTGCATCCTCTGCAGCCTTCTTTTCTGCAGCTTCTACTTCAGCCTGTTCATTTGCCTTGGCGGTAATGGCTGAATTGGTAACAATACCTGTCAGCATGGAGCTTACGCCTGCGCGAGTGGAATATGTATTCTCCTCTGCGGTAGTTTTGTCAGTAGATGTATAACCGGTAACTCCTGCGACGGGTGCCGCATTTACACCTACAGAGCCTGCCGATGCAATCAAGCCGGCAGCCAAAACAGCACATGCTTTTACAGATCTCTTATTTCTATTCATTGAAAACTTATAACCTCCGTATTTTAATATTCCCCTTCTGAAATATTACAGATATATTACAAATATTTCTAGGCTATTATAACAACGTGACCCTGACATGTCAACCTTATACGGAGATTCGTTGGATTTTCACAAAAACAATCGTTAATATTTGTGTCATAATTTGCTGCGAATATAGGCATCAGCTGATGTTATGACATTTGCTCCGTCTGATGCGGCTGTCACGACCTGACGAAGTTTTTTCGTCCTGATATCTCCGGCAGCAAATATCCCGGGAACACTTGTAATGCCTGTCTCATCTGCCACAATATAACCCATGTTCATTTCGGGAAGCCCTGCTATATCCGATGTGACCGGCACGGTTCCTACGGCTATGAATACTCCCCTGACGCTAAGATTTGTTTCCTTTCCGGTTGATACATCACGAAGATGAAGCGAGGATACGGACATATCACCCTCTATGGAATCAACGACAGTATTATATATAGGCTTTATTTTATCAATTTTCAGAGCCTGATCTACAACCGACGCCGCCGCGCGGAATTCATCTCTCCTGTGAATAAGATAAACGACCGACGCAAATCTGGACAGGAATATGGCGTCTATTAAAGCAGTGTCTCCTCCGCCTATCACTGCGACATCCTTATTTCTGAAGAAAGCACCGTCGCAGGTGGCGCAGTATGAGACCCCGGCTTCCCTGAAGTCCGATTCTCCATTTACTCCGAGTTCTCTCGGCTTTGCGCCCATTGCAAGAATTACTGCTTTGGCTTTTATTTTGTCTTTATCCGTACTCAAAAAAAAATCCGTATCCTTTTCTATAGTAAGAACTCTTTCCGTCAGAAATTCCGCTCCAAAAGACTCAGCCTGAGCCTTCATCCTGTTTCCGAGTTCCATTCCGCTTATTCCCGGAAGGCCGGGATAATTATCAACCTGATATGTATTAATGATCTGACCTCCGCCCATGGGATTCGGATCCAAAACAACGCAACTGTATCCGGCGCGTTCGCCGTATATGGAAGCAGTAAGTCCTGCAGGACCTGCTCCGATTATTGCTATATCATACGCTCTCATATCATTCTCCTCTGAAAAACAAAGATCCCGCCGTCAGCGGGATCTTTTAAAACTCTGTTATTTTACAGCGATGCATTCAATCTCAAGGCAAACATCCTTCGGAAGTCTCGCCACTTCTACGCAGCTCCTTGCTGGATAAGGTTCAGGAAAATATTTTGCGTAAACCTCATTTATATTGGCGAACTCATTCATATCACTGATAAATACTGTGGTCTTGATCACGCGTGATGCATCTGTACCGGCAGCCTCAAGAAGATTTGTGAGATTCCTGAATGCCTGATCTGCCTGAGCAGTGGCTCCGTCAGGAATCACGCCTGTAGCCGGATCCACCGGAATGATGCCGGATGTATATACCATATCTCCGACGCTGATGGCCTGAGAATAAGGTCCTATTGCAGCGGGAGCTTTATCTGTATGTATTACGTTTTTCATTTATTCCTCCATTCATTACACCGATACATCGATGTTTGATCCAACCGCCGGATTTACAGATCTCTCAAGAGCGGCTCTCGGCATGCTGTTCATCGCCTGTATCATGGTAGCAGCCTCGGCATTAACCACGTCAAGCTGCTTGCCAAGCACGGCTGTGCCGAAAGAATTGGCTGTTGTGGCATTGGAAAGTGCTGTTGATAATGAAGTAATTTCCATATGGATTCCTTTCACAAACCTGACTTTATATACGACTGGATATATCTGTCTTACAAATCTTCTTTATTATATCCTGTCTAAGGACTTTCAGCAAGTTCAAAGAATAAAGTGGCTCAATGTATTTCTTCATGATCACATTATCTGACAGGCTTCTGACTCTGCTATCATTATATTCTTCTGATATGTCCGTCATCTATCGTAATCAGATGCTTTTTATAGAGGTGGCCGACGGCGCGCTTGAATGCAGCCTTGGAGAGACCTGTCTCTCTTTTTATCACGGCAGGATCCGCTTTCTCGGTAAAAGGAAGCGCTCCGGCATAGCTTCCAATCACCTCCATTACCCTTCCGGCATCGGATTCGATCTCTTCAAAGGCCTTTCCTCTTCTCGATACTGAAAGCTTCCCATCGGGCTTTACTTCACTTACATGAAGTTTTATCTCATCTCCTATGCCAAGATCACTTGTATCTTCTGATCTTGGAATCATGGCGTCAAAAATATCATCCACTGCTACAAAGGTACCGAAATCATGTCCGAATTCATAGACACGTCCGCTTACCTCATCTCCCTTCTTATAAGGAGAATCCGTTTTTAAGAATTTATGGAGATCTCTCATGGAAGCTGCCGGACGGCCTGTTTTATCTATATAAAGTCTTACCAGGATCCTGTCGCCTTTTTTTGGATGCCGTGTCATCTCACGGAAAGGAAGCATGAGATCCTTCTGAAGTCCCCAGTCCAGAAAAGCTCCTATCTTTCCAACATCCCTTACAAGCAGAGCTGCAACACGGTCTTTCATTATCAAAGGCATTTTCTCTGTCGCCGTCAGCCTGTCTTCAGAATCGAGATAAAGGAATACCTTGACTCTGCTGCCGGGCATAAGAGCAGATGTCACCTCACGTCCAGGCAGAAGAACCTGATCGTCTTTCCCGGCAGCTTCATTCTCACCGAGATAATATCCCGGAGCAGCCTCCCGGATCACAACAAGCTCTCTTACAGTACACAGGGATTTTGCCAGAGAAGAACGGTTCCTGACAGCCGAACTTCTCCTGTCGTTTTTCTTATGATCCTTCCGAATATATTTTTTATTTACATTGTTCCCGTTCATACCGGTCCTTCCGTCATTCATTCTAATCCAAACTGTACCACGGCACATTCGGTCCCGTCAGTTTTCTTCATTGAAATAACCGCCTTGCCGCTTTCATTTGAAGAAAAGATGTGGATCTCCTCTCCGAGAAGAGCCTGCATCTTGTACTCGACTCTTATTTCATTTACAGTCGCTCCCTCAGGCACTTCAGACATGGCCTCCAGAACATACTGTGAATTATTCATATGATGATTGCTGTCCAGCTGATCAAAGCTGACGGTAAAAGTTCTTTTTTCGGAAAGCCTTGTCTCGTCATATCTTATTTTCCTGCCATACCAGGTACCCTCGACAGGAGGTTCCATGCCATAAGCCTCCACCTGCTTCGGATCAATTTTTTTAGGAAACATCTGATCAAGATCGACGATAGACCAGATGGATCTGGCTCTCGCGAAAACTTTCTCCCCATCAGCTGACTTCAGCCTGAAGTCCCGCTTTGCTATAAGTGCATTGAAACCTGCTGCCCAGGTATCTGCCGTCACCTGATCGCCAAGTGCCGGAAGAGAATCGATTTTGATCTGCCATGAAAATATGAACCATGCCTCATGTCTCGATTTCATATAAGATTTTCCAACGCCAAGATCCTCGGACTGAAAAGTGCAGCAGTCCTGAAAAAGATTGATAAGTCCCGGAATCGACAGCCGTCCGCTGCTGTCTGACTCGCTGAATCTGATTCTGTCATTCATTGAATACGGCATTTTTTCACCTCTGTTTTATCTTATAATGGAATAGTTCCTACAGGCATAGGATAAAACAAAGCCACTGTGAAAATCACAGTGGCTTTTCAGCTGGCCCACAAGGATTCGAACCTTGGAAATGACGGAGTCAGAGTCCGTTGCCTTACCGCTTGGCTATGGGCCATTAATCTGTTCGACTGCTATATATTACAGAATCAGGTCTCATAAGTCAAGCACTTTTTTGCAAATTTCTAAAACTTTCTCATGATACTGCCATCCTCACCAAGTTCTAAAAATTTTTTCCCGTCAATGGCATATCTTACTTTTTCTTTTTCAACCGGCTTTATTCTTCCTGCCGAGATCTCTTTGATCTCGTCGCAGATCCCTCTTCTCATCTCCGCATCTATGAGAAAAACACACCGCACATCTGCGCCATACTCGCATTCTTCTGTCATTGCACCTTTTTCGTTTAAGATTCTTACGATCCTGCCATGGTATTCATATGGATAAGATAATTCATATCTGATACCTGATGTGACATCCATGGAGCCACTCTCATTTAAAGCGTTTTCACATGCCTTTGTATAAGCTCTTACAAGACCTCCGGCACCGAGAAGGGTACCTCCGAAGTACCTGGTCACAGTAACAAGTACATTCACATACCCTCTGTTTTGAATCACCGATAAGATCGGCTTCCCGGCCGTTCCGGACGGTTCACCGTCATCGCTCATCCTCATCTCACCATTTTCAAGAATATAGGCAAAGCAGTTGTGTCTGGCGTCATGGTATCTTTTCCTGACGGACGATAATATTTCTTCCGCCTGATCAGCCGATGTTATATACCATGCTTTTCCTATGAAGACAGATCTTTTTTCTTCATACCTGCCTTCGCATTCTTTCGCAATTATCATCATTTTTCCTCTATAATACTGAAAGTTTTTGTTTTATACTAAAACTTCCCACATTCAATGTAACATCACGAAGTGATGTTACATAGATCATCTTCGTTGCAAGGATTTATTGAATCCATGAGATGCACAGATGGTGGCGAACATTGTGTTTTTCGTCGTGAGCGAGCACGCTAGCTGCGGCTCGGAAACTGTAACAGCACGAAGTGGTGTTACA
>ONDV01000055.1 GCA_900316665.1 uncultured Lachnospiraceae bacterium | reverse complement strand
TTACTGATGTAAGATTTATTTTTTCCATACGTCCATTATATCAGAAACAACCACAAATTCATAGCATAAATTGTGCTATTTAATTGCCAAAGTAATATAAGAACATCTCCCTATTGTCCGTTAAAGATGGTAAAATAGCTTCCTGTATAATTTAAAGTGTAGATGAGATGTAAATTGATTTTACAAAAATAGATACCTCGGCTAAACTGTCATTACTGACCTGCAAGTTGGTAATAAACAGAAAAGAGAGGTATCTACAAATGAAGTCTACACAAAATAAGAAAATTAATCAAGTAAAAGAAACAACAATGGTTGTAGGAATTGATGTTGGAAGCGTAAAGCATTATTTTAGAGCTTTCAACTGGAGAGGAATTGAGCTTACAAAGAAACCAATTCCCTTCTCTAATTCAATGGAAGGATTTACGGCGTTTAGTGCAGAAGTAGTACGATTGATGGAACAGAATGGTCTGGAGGAGGCAATGGTAGGATTTGAGCCGACAGGACATTACTGGTTTAATCTTGGACAGTTCCTTAGCGGCAAAAATATTAAGTTTGTTATGGTGAATCCGCTTCACGTAAACAAAACCAAGGAACTGGATGACAACAGTCCATCAAAGAATGATTGCAAAGATCCGCGTGTAATAGCGAACCTTGTGAGGGAGGGAAGATATTTTTTTACTTATATGCCTACTGGTGTATTTGCTGAATTAAGGAATGCATCTAACAGGCGGTTTGTTCTTACAGAAGAACTCATTCGAACAAAGAACAGGCTGCAGAAATGGATTGCAGTATATTTTCCTGAATATAAAGGGATTTACACACATATAGACGCAAAGGGAGGCATGTTGGTATTAAAAACAGCACCGACACCAGAGGAGATTATAAAGCTTGGAGTGGATGGTGTCATTCAAATATGGAAAGAAGCTAAACTTCGGGGAAACGGGCATAAGAAGGCAATGCTGATAGTGAATGCAGCGAGCCAGAGCATTGGTCTGACGGAAGGTCTTGAAGAAGCCCGTATGGAGATTCAGGATCTTATTGAGGATTATGAACTCCAAATGAAACGTCTTGAAAAGGTTAACAGCCTTATTGAGAACCTGTGTAAGCAAATCAAGTATGTAGATAAACTGCTTGAGATAAAAGGCATAGGCATAATAACGGTAGCTGGTTTTATTGCTGAAGTAGGCGATATCACGCGCTTTGATAACGCCAAGGAACTTCAGAAACTGGCGGGATTGGAACTGGTAGCAGACAGTTCAGGAAAACATAATGGCAAGACCAGAATAAGCAAGCGAGGACGAAAACGTCTTAGATATCTGCTTGTTCAGGCGGCAGTATCTGTCATTGGAAAAAATGATGAATTCAGACAGATTCACGAGTATTATACTACCCGGAAAAACAATCCGTTAAAGAAGATGCAGTCACTCATAGCTGTTGCTTGTAAGCTTATAAGAGTATTCTATGTGATACTTACAAAAGGCAGAAGCTATGATGCATCAAAGATGCTTGGGGATATATCAGGGAAACGCAATCATCGACAAGGCAGGCGCGGAGAAAGCGGCTATCTAGGTGGATGATATCCTTGGCACCTTCAATGAAATCAGTATCGAGTGTGGTAATTAATATGAAACTTGTGATAAAACGAATCTTACAGGTGATCGCCGGAATTGTGGCGGTCACCTTAGTTGCTTTTTTAATCTTAATTGTAGTACTTACCGTAACGGAATATAAGCCGGATGAGATTGTGGAATTGTCGGTTGACGGTAAAGCGGAGCAGACGGTACAGTCCGGTGATACACTGTCTGTTCTGACATGGAATATCGGATACGGTGCGTTAGGCGATAATGCCGACTTCTTCATGGACGGCGGATCGATGGTCAATACTGCCAGCAAGGAACGGGTACAGGAAAACATTGCGGCAATCAATGATGAGATCGCAGGACTGAATCCGGACGTTGTATTTTTACAGGAGGTTGACCGTAATTCCAAGCGTTCACACGGAATCAATGAACTGGAACAGATCCGCGAGGCGCAAAGCGGATATTGTGATACATTTGCCAATAATTACAAAGTATTGTATGTGCCGTTCCCGCTTCCAACGATCGGTAAGGTGGACAGCGGAATCGCAACCTTATCCAGATATGAAGTCAAAGATTCCAGAAGGCTGGCTTTGCCTTGTCCGTTTTCGTATCCGGTTCGTATCGCAAATCTGAAGCGCTGTCTGATGGTTGATCGCGTTCCGATAGAGGGCAGCGATAAGGAACTGGTACTTGTGAACCTGCATCTGGAAGCGTATGATGATGGTGAGGGTAAGGCTGCTCAGACACAGATGCTTCGGGAACTTTTACAGTTGGAAGTGCAAGAAGGAAATTATGTGATTGCCGGAGGTGACTTTAATCAGGCTTTTTCCAATGTGGACACAAGCGCATATCCGCTGATCCGTGAGGACCTCTGGCAGCCGGTCGCAATCGATACGGATGAGTTTGGAGATGATCTTTCCTTTCAGACGGACAACCGTGTGCCGTCCTGCCGGTCGCTTGATCAGCCGTATAAAGGCGCAGACCATAACAATTTCCAGTATTATCTGATCGATGGATTTATCGTTTCCTCCAACGTGAGCGTAGAGTCGGTTGAAACGCAGAATCTGGAATTTAAGAATTCGGATCATAACCCGATCCTTATGAAAGTGAAATTGAATTAGTATCAGTATCAGTATCAGGATCTCCTTTGTCGTATGATGAAGAATGCCAAGATGGACATCAGCCCGAAGGAATTCTTTTCTGGACTTCTGATCGTGGTGGCGGTGTTTGCGGTCAGCAACAATTGTTTGGAAAAGCGGGCAAATACGATTTTACGGATGTTGGATTCGGAGTCGGCATAGGATGCAGAGAATCCGTCATGGTAAAATGATACGCATAACACTTGAGATTTCGGAGACAATAGTGATATTAGGAGGTGTGAAACTATGGTCGAACCGGATACAATCAAATTACTCAGAGAGTGTGATGCAGGCATCAGGATGGGCGTGAAATCAATCCGTGATGTTCTTGACAATGTAAAGGATGCCAGAATGAAAGAAATGCTGGAAAAATGCAAAGATCGGCATGAGGTGCTACAGGGTGAAATCAACAAACTGTTGCTGGAATATCATGATGAGGGCAAGGAACCGAATGTGATGGCACAGGGAATGTCCTGGATCAAGACAAATGTGAAGCTCGCGATGGATGACTCAGATGAAACGATTGCGGAGCTTATGACGGACGGATGTGATATGGGAATCAAGTCGCTCAGCCGATATCTAAATGAGTACGAGGCTGCGGATGATAAGGCAAAAAGATAGCAAAGAAGCTGATTGATCTTGAAAATGATCTATGTAGTGGATTGAGAGAATATTTATAGCAAAAAAGTGTGCGGCAGGGCACACTTTTTTGCTATGCGAAACAACGAGCCAGAGTGTGTGCCTTTCAAAGTCTATGGATTGATCAGATAGATCGTATATGCCAGACAACCGGAAAAAGCCAGTTGGGTGGAGCAAACGCGGGCTGATTGACTGAGAGAAAGGATTTCATGCCTTTTCTAATCGGATTCTTTGATATTATGTATAGTATTCAGGGGGAAGCGTCTGCTTTGGGCGTTCCGGTGCTGGTACTTCGGACGGGGACGGGCATGCGAGTGAAAGAATCGTAGAAATCCTTCTTACACAGAACACAGAACATTTCATCCATATCAAAATGATATGGATTACATACAAATTATTGATTTAACGAATGGAAGGGGATGTGTTATTCTGTGGTTGTCAAAAGATTAACAATAATTACAGGAGGAACCTATGTCAGAGAATACTTGTCTTGAGAAGCAGCCACTTTGCCAGGAAATGTTAGATAAAATCGATGCTTACTGGCGTGCTGCTAACTATTTATCCGCAGGTCAGTTATATCTGTTGGACAACCCATTATTAAAAGAGCCTTTAACAATGGATCAGATTAAAAAGAAGATCGTTGGTCACTGGGGAACCGTACCGGGACAGAACTTTGTCTATGTACACTGCAACCGTGTGATCAAGCGTTACGATCTGGATATGATCTTACTTTCCGGTCCGGGACATGGTGGAAACTTCATGATTGCAAATACTTATCTTGAGGGAACCTACAGCGAGATCTATCCAAACATCAGTCAGGATGAAGAGGGTATGCAGAAATTGTTTAAGCAGTTCTCGTTCCCTTGCGGCGTTCCGAGTCACTGCGCACCGGAAACTCCGGGTTCTATCAATGAGGGTGGTGAGCTTGGTTATTCGATCGCACATGCTTTTGGTGCTGTATTTGATAATCCTGATCTGATCGCAACCGTTATCGTCGGTGACGGCGAGGCTGAGACAGGACCTCTGGCTACCTCTTGGCAGTCTAATAAATTCTTAAATCCAATTACGGACGGTGCAGTTCTTCCTGTACTGAACATGAATGGATATAAGATCAGTAACCCTACTGTTTTCTCACGTATTCCGCATGAAGAGTTAGAGAGCTTTTTCGTTGGATGCGGTTGGGAGCCGATCTTCGTCGAGGGCGATGATCCAATGACCATGCATAAGCTTATGGCTGAGGCAATGGATACTGCAATCGAGAAGATTAAGGCAATCCAGGATCATGCAAGAAAGAACAATGATCCGGAGCGTCCAAAGTGGCCGATGATCGTTCTTCGCACACCAAAAGGATGGACAGGTCCTAAGGTTGTTGACGGACAGCAGATCGAAGGTTCTTTCCGTGCACATCAGGTGCCGATCTCTATGGAGAACCCGAAGGAGCATCTGCCTCTGTTACAGAAGTGGCTGGAGAGCTACCGTCCGCAGGAACTCTTTGATGAGAACGGCCGTCTGATTCCGGAACTGGCGGAATTAGCACCGAAGGGAAATGCACGTCTCGGTGCAAACCCACATGCAAACGGTGGTCTTTTACTGAAAGACTTAAGACTTCCGGATTTCCGTTCCTACGGCATTGAGGTTGATCATGGTAAGACCAAAGCACAGGATATGATCGAGCTTGGCGGATATATTCGCGATATCTTTAATTTGAATAAGGACAGCAAGAATTTCCGTATCTTCGGACCGGATGAGAGTATGTCAAACCGTCTGTACAAGGTATTTGAGGCGGAGAACAGAGACTGGAATGCAGAGCTTCTTCCTAGTGACGACTGTCTCGCACGTGGCGGACGTATCATGGACGGTATGTTAAGTGAGCATATGTGTGAAGGCTGGTTAGAGGGATATCTTCTTACCGGACGTCACGGATTCTTTGCAAGCTATGAAGCATTTATCCGTGTTGTAGATTCTATGGCAGCACAGCATGCAAAGTGGTTAAAGGTATGTAATCAGCTGACATGGAGACGTCCGATCGCATCCCTGAATTTTATCCTTACATCCAATGTATGGCAGCAGGATCACAACGGATTTACCCATCAGGACCCTGGTTTCCTGGATCACATTGCCAATAAGAAGGCAGATGTTGTCCGCATGTATCTTCCACCGGATACAAACTGTCTGTTATCCTGCTTTGATCACTGTATCAAGAGCAAGAATTATGTGAATGCAATTGTTGCATCCAAGCATCCAAGTTATCAGTGGCTGACGATGGATCAGGCAGTAAAGCACTGCACACAGGGTGTAGGCATCTGGGAGTGGGCAAGCAACGACAACGGTGAAGAGCCGGATATCGTTATGGCCTGCTGTGGAGATACCCCGACACTTGAGACGATGGCTGCTGTTACGATCCTGCGTGATGAGTTCCCTGAGCTTAAGATCCGTGTTGTAAACGTAGTGGATTTGTTTAAGTTGGAGTCGAACCATAAGCATCCACATGGATTAAGTGATGCAGAGTATAACGCATTATTTACAACGGATAAGCCTGTAATCTTTGCATTCCATGGATATCCGACACTCATCCATGAGCTTACCTATCGTCGTGATAACCAGAATATGTCGGTTCACGGATATCAGGAAGAGGGTACGATTACCACTCCGTTTGATATGAGAGTTCAGAATGAGATCGATCGTTTCAACCTTGTTAAGGATGCAATCATGCACCTTCCAAAGCTTGGAAATCGAGGCGCATATCTCATCCAGAAGATGAATGATAAGCTCGTTGAACACAAGCAGTATATTGCCGAGTACGGTCAGGATCTTGAGGAGATTCGTGACTGGGAGTGGCACACACCGGAGAATAAGTAATTTACTTACTCTAATATAGATTTAATATCATCCCTAATCTAACGAAAGACCGGGGCTGCGCAGGCAGCTCCGGTCTTTGTAGTATCATGTTTTCATTTTATTTCAGACGTATCCGCAATTTGCCTTAAAATGTTATTGCCGGTTATACGGACGATCCAGCATAAATTTTCGAAAGGCAGTTGAAGCGATACTCTGAGGGTATTCCGGGTCATAGACCATAGAAATCGTCCGGTATGGCATTTCATCCGGAATCTTAATCGGAAAGACTGTTCCGGTATCGATCGCTTCTTCCACAAATTCCGGCGGGAGGAAGCCGATTCCGAGATTATGTTCAATTGCAGGAAGAATCAGATCCGTAGTGGCAAGCTCGATTGCGGGAGTAAATCTAAGGCCTTTGGAGGCAAAGTACTGATCGACAAAAATTCGTGCAATCGCATCCTGTGTGAGACTGACCCATGGATATTCACACAGTTCGACAAACGACAGCTTTTTATCCCGCAGATCGCGGTACTTTCGACCGCCGATCAGAATATCTGTATAGGAATGTACCGCGTGTGATACCAATGGATCTTGCAACGCATCCGGAATGGAGGAGATCATAGCAATATCCACTTGTCCCTGCCGCAACGCGATCACGGAGTCGCTGGAACTGTTATTTAAGATGCGAAACGTAACATTCGGGTGCAGTTCGCGGAAGGATTCGATTGCCTGTAAGAGACAGCAGTGCAGGGCGGTTTCGGTAGCACTGATGGTGATGCTTCCTTCATCGAGAGAGAGGAGGCTTGTAATTTTTTGTTCGCCTTTGAAAAACTGCGCACATCCGGCAGAAACATATTCATAAAAGGTCTGACCTTCTGTGGTAAGCTCCATTCCGGATTTGCTTCGGATAAAAAGGCGACATCCTAAATCTTCCTCCAGACGGTGGATCGTTCTGGTAACCGCCGGCTGACTTGTCTGCAGGGCAGATGCGGCTTTGGTCAGATTGCCGTATTTTGCAACATAATAAAAAATTCGATAGTATTCGTAATTTGTGTTCATTGTGTTTTCTCTCTGAAATAATCATTTGTTAGTTGTTTTAAATATAGCATGAATTTGCAGTAAAATAAAGAAACGATATGACAATGATCAAATGGATGACAGGAAATAACCGGAATGTTATAATTTGAGAAAGTGGGGAGGATGGATAAGAAATACGATGTGATCATGGTGGATGCCTATCAGGATATCACGATTCCTTTCCAGATGTCATCCGTTGAAGGAGAATCTCTTTTTTCTTACAAAGGAGAACCCCTTCCGTATATGCCATTTTGCTACAAACATCCGGATTACTGGCATGTGATTAAGAAAGAAACAAAACGGACCGGTGATATGATTAATTCAAGAAAACTGTTTGATGACTCGGAAAAGGCTCATCCAATCACAGAAGACGAGATGATCAAGATTGAAAAAATCCATGGAACGTTATTGCTGATTGGTGCGGAAGATGATGTGTTGTGGGATACTGCAAAATATATCCGCCGAATGAAACAGCGAATGAAAGAACACCCTCATACATGCAGGCTGGAGTATGTTATTTATGAGCATGGAACCCATTTCGTTTTTCCAGATAGCATGCTAAAGATAATGCTCCCGGTTGGCTCCGGACTCTTTGTGAAACTGGCATTTCAGGCAGCAAGAAAATATCCGGAAGAATGTCGCAGAGCACGACTGGATATTGACCAGCGGGTAAGAAATGCTGTTGCAAAATGGAAAAGAGTAGATAGATAAAAGATAAAGAAAATAGTAAAATCAAGGCTTCACAAAATCTTCACAAAAAATTAGCACTCACCTATTGACAGTGCTAACAAATAGTGCTATAACATAGTCAAGAACAAAGGAAGGGAATGAAAAGAGAACAGGAAATGAAGTTCTCAAGTGTTCCTAAACCTCCCAGTTCCAAGGAAACAAGGTAAACAAGCATGAGGCATTCACGAGAACGTGGATGCGTAAAGAAAAGGAGAGATGACTTATGTTGATGCCTAGTATTTTTGGAGAGAATTTGTTTGATGACTTTTTTGGAGATTTTCCATTCTACGATGACCGCGATATGCAGAACGTCGAGAAGAAATTATATGGTAAACATGCCGGACGTGTCATGAAGACCGATATCAAGGAAATGGATAACGGATACGAATTAGAGATTGATCTGCCCGGATTTAGCAAGGATGAGGTCAAGGCTTCTCTGGAGAATGGTTATCTGACCATCAGTGCCGAGAAGGGACTTGACAAGGAAGAAAAGGAGAAAGAGACCGGACACTACATCCGCAGGGAGCGTTATGCCGGTGCCTGCTCAAGAAGCTTCTATGTTGGCGAAGGTGTAAAGCAGGAGGATATCAAAGGCGAATTTAAGCATGGTATCTTAAAGATGTTTGTTCCGAAGAAGGAAGCTAAACCGGCAGTTGAAGAAAATAAATACATTGCCATCGAATAATTAAGATGAGTTTTAAGCAGAAAAGAGGCGTATCAAGATGGCTGACAAGAATCCCAAACATCTATTAAAGAAAAAACAGGCGAAAGCCAAAGATAAGAAGAAACACATTTACGAATAGGTAAATGCAAAGGACAAGAACCCGGTTGGTTCTCTTATGAGAACCGGCCGGGTTCTTTTTTTTTTACAAATTTTTGGTTTTTTATTACTTCGGCTGTTAAATATCGCAATATTTAACAGCCATATATTTCAATATATTTCAGCTTGCTATGCTTAAACAAACAAGTTACCTGTTCCTTATTCTCCTGTAGTCCATGCATAAAGTT
>ONDV01000028.1:51184-63745 GCA_900316665.1 uncultured Lachnospiraceae bacterium | reverse complement strand
CATTTATGTGAACTCTCAGATAAAAGATGAAACTTCACTTGGAAAGCTCATGCATGATTTTGCATGTATAGACGCGAAGGATATGTACTATCAGGTGCTAGCGGATCGTGTCAGATATTTCAAGGAAGATGAGAAAGGAGTAACATTTATGAGCAAGATATTGGAAGATATGAGAAATGAAGCAAGAGCTGAAGGAAGAGCTGAAGGGTCAAAAGAAAACGCTATTAGTGCCGCTCGTTTAATGATTAAAGATGGTGTATTAAGCTATGAGAAGATAGCTCAATATTCCGGATTAACCCTTGATGAAATAAAAGCACTCGCGACCAAACAGCCAGCGTGAGCAGAAAAAAGAGTGTTAAAGAAAGACGGATGGCCGAAGCCATCCGCCTTTGATTTTTAGCAGTTTACTCTGTAATGGGAATGAGTTTTAGGTCTTCATCCCGACCACTGGAAACGGGTTTCACGTCTCCGTTCCGACTATAGTATCTTCTCTTTGTGATTTGGATATACACTATCGTATGCTAAAAGTCAATTGTTATCTGTCAAGTCACCAACTTCCGCGATCCCGATACCCTTGCGCATATTTCAGAAGTCATTTTTCTCAAAGCGTGCTCCCCATGACGCTTGTCTCAGGGATCCTGTTCCCGCCGTCTATCACTATCCCGGTGCCAGTGATATAACCGGCGTCCGGACTTACCAGAAAAGCAGCAAGTGCTCCGATCTCATCTGGCGTCCCAAGTCTCTTCATCGGAACTCCGTCAGCTATGCCGCGAAGCACAGACTCCGGATCATCCGGGCAGGTCTTTCTCGCGCTTCTCTCCACATTCGGTGTGCGAATAAAACCCGGACAAATGGCGTTGCATGTAATTCCATATTCCGCCAGCTCAGATGATGCCGCCCTCGTAAGTCCTATTACTCCGGCTTTCGTCATTCCATAGGCACTGTAGCCCTTGTCGCACTCGATCACACCAGTCACAGATGACATATTAACGATTCTGCCGTACCCTGCTTTCTGCATAATCGGCGTCACCGATCTTAGCATATGAAATGTTCCCTTCAGATTTGTGTCGATCTGCAGATCAAGAGTCTCGTCATCCGTGTCCGTAAGGAGTGACAGCCTCGATACACCGGCATTATTAATAAGCGCATCGATCCTGCCAAACTTCTCATAGATATTCCTTACCGTCGTCTCGACTTCCGCAGCATCCCTAATATCACATTTATAAGGAACGCTCCGCTCAATTTTTCTCGCCGCTGAAAAAATACTGTCTGATCTTCCAATCATCATGACAGAAAACCCCTCACGCGACAGCCGCTTTGCGATACCGAATCCAATGCCAGTCGCTGCCCCTGTCACTATCGCAATTCGATTTTCATCCACTAAAATCACTCTTTCTATACGAAAAAATGTATCTTTTTCCACTTTAAATCAAAAAACGTTCTTCATTTTTCTTTGATCACAGTGTCAAGCTTCTTATCTCCCAAATTTCTGTCACCCGCATTCAGCCGGCGCCTTCCAGTCCGGAAACCGGAGCTTGATATAGTTCTCCACGAGCTTTGCCGCTCTGTCAAATCCGACCCTTTCCATATTTATCGTAAGGTCATAGTTCACAGGATTTGTCCAGTAATTTCCGCCCGTATAATATTTGTAATAATCCGCCCTGTACTTATCGGTCTGTGAAATCGCACGGTGAGCAGTCTCCTCATCGACCTTCATCCTGTCCATGATCTCACCGACGCAGTAGCGCCTCGGAGCCTCCACATAAAGACTAATGACATTGTCCCTGTCCTTCAATATATGATCCGCGCACTTGCCGACGATTATGCAGTTTTCCGTATCCGCAAGATTTTCAATTATCTGTTTTTCATAATTAAAAATAGTCTCGTCAGAAACAAACTCCCGGTCCTCTACCTTAGGTTTCTTCTGCTTGGGAAGACCGCGAAGGAAAACCGGCAGCTTCTTTTTCTCACTCAGCTTCTCATTTACCTCGGCAAACATTTCCTCGTCAAGACCGGAAAGCTGTGATGCCAGCACCAATATCCTGTTCTCATAACAATTCATACCGAGATCGTCAGCTATGCGGCTTGAGAGCCTCTTGCCTCCGCTTCCAAATCCACGTGCCACGGTGATCACAATATTATCCATATCTTTCCTCCTTAATTTTTAGCTGGAGCTTCATAAATGCAGTCTGATCTCTCAATTTAATATCAGCATCTTTCCATATGTAGTCTTCCATCCTCGGCAGATAGACTCAGTCCTCCATGTATCTCTTCAGGAATTCCCTTGTCCTTGCGTTCTTCGGATTATTGAAGATCACTTCCGGCTTATCCTCTTCCACCACATATCCGTCAGCCATGAAGATAGTTCTGGTCGAAACATTTTTTGCAAATGCCATCTCGTGAGTAACGATTATCATGGTCAGTCCATCATTTGCCAGATTTTTCATTACATTTAAAACTTCTCCGACCATTTCAGGATCAAGAGCGCTTGTAGGCTCGTCAAAAAGCAGAACTTCAGGATTCATGCAGAGAGCCCTTGCTATAGCCACACGCTGTTTCTGACCTCCGGACAGCTGTGATGGCTTTGCATTGATAAATACAGCCATACCGACTTCCTGCAGATGCTTTATAGCGATCATTCTGGCTTCGGCTTTGTCCATGTGAAGGATCCTGGTAGTTCCAAACATACAGTTTTCCAGAACCGTCATATTGTTGAAAAGATTGAAGGACTGGAAGACCATTCCCACCTTGGATCTGTAACTGCTCAGTGATTTCTGCGTATTTTTTATCTCCACATCATGGAACAGTATCTTTCCCGCTGATGGGGTCTCCAGATGATTGATACATCTCAGAAGTGTGGACTTTCCTGAGCCGGATGGCCCGATTATACACACGACCTCGCCTTTTTTTATCTCAAAATCGATTTTCTTCAGTACTTCGTGATCACCGAAATGCTTTTCCAGGTTCTCTACCTTTATTACTGCGTCTGACATATGCCACCACCTCACGCTTTCTCAGTATCCAGATATTCGGTTGCAAGTTCATAATCGTTCTTGTCCTGCATCTTCTTCTCTGACCAGTGGAAGACTCTGTTGAATACGAAGCAGAGTACCAGGTAGATAAGCGCGATCACAAGGTAGCTCTCATAGTATTTATAGTAAGCGCCGCCGGCGGTCTTTGCCATAAGGAAGAGCTCGGAAACTCCGATAACATTCAGAACCGATGTCATCTTGAGGTTATTCACAAATGTGTTGCCCATCTCAGGATAGATATTTTTCAAAGCCTGGGGCAATATGACATACATCATAGCTCCGAAGTGAGAAATGCCCATAGCGAGTGCACCTTCTTCCTGTCCCTTGTCAACTGACTGTATGCCGCCGCGGACTGTCTCACCCATATAAGCTCCGGTATTCAGGACAGTTACCAGGATGCCGGCTGCGAGAGAAGTAATCATCAGATTATTCTGCCTGAGTCCGTAATAGATGACCATGCCCTGCACTATCATTGGCGTATCTCTGAATATTTCCACATATATTACTACTATTATTTTAAGCAGCCGGAGGAGGAACTTTTTCACAGGATTGTCTTCCGGATGGATTGCCGTGCTGTTTACAAGACCCACGGCAAATCCCAGAACAAACCCAAGAATGGTTCCCACTACAGCTATTAGAAGCGTCGTGCCCGTCGCTTCCGCAAACATTTTCGCGTATTTACTGGCCATGAATATGACCCAGGTAAGAGTAGAACTGTCGGCGTCAGGAGTTATAAGACCCGGCAGAAACAATAAATTTGTCATAACGTAATCTCCCATTCTCTGAAAAACATCAGTCTTTTACCGCTTTTTCAAATAAAAAACGTGGTTGTCACATTAAGTGACAACCACGCTGCTGTCAGTGGATGAATGATTATTTTATCCGTCCATTCCATCAGTTTCAGGATGCATTAAATCTATTCACCTATTCCATCAGTTTGATGACGGCTGGAGCTTAACCATCTCGTCCATCAGCTTATCGAATTTTCCTTTATTATCTGTAGTCCATCCGAGTTCTTTCATCGCCTTGTTGACTTCGTCCCGTCTCTTGTCTCCCTCGCGGAAAGCTATGCAGCAGTCATTCGGCGAATCCTTAGGAGCCACGAAATCATCGCTCTTGTCGAGATCCAGAACTTTCAGTCCGCTCATGGTAGCAAGCGCTGACTGGGCTGTGGTCTTATCAAGAATGCAGACGTCCGCTGTCTTGTTCTGGATAGCCATAAAACATTCCGGGCTGGATTCGTAGTCAGTGACACTGACGCCGGACGGAATTTCTTTCTTATAATCTATATAGTTGGTGCCAGCCTGAGTTGTGACCTTGGGATTCTGTCCGTCAAACTGTGAGAGTTTGGTATAATCAGCGTACTTGCTGTCGGATCTTACGATTGCCTTAATGGTTCTGCAATAATAAGGCGTCGTAAAGTCAAGCGTCTTATCACGTTTCTTCGTATAGCAGATGCCGCTCATTATACAGTCATAGGTCTTTGAATTCAGTCCCATGAAGATCGCGCTCCAGTCGCTCTTATATATCTCAAGCTTCCAGCCGAGTTTCTTTGCGATCATCTGGGCAACCTTGACGTCATATCCGTAAGCGTAACCGTCGTTGTTCGCGATCTTTACAGCCTTGTCACCGTTTGCCACTGTGGGAGATTCCTGCGTCCAGTTATATGGAGCGTAGGTACATTCAATTCCTACCTTCAGGACCTTGTCATCCGAACCCGAATCAGCTGCGACTGTCTTGCTGCCGGATCCTGCCTTTGTGCTCTTTGATCCGCATCCTGTCAATCCCAGACTACCGGCCATTACCGCTGCCATCACTAAGCATGTCACTCTGCTTTTCAAACCAGTTCTCATCATAAGAATTATCTCCCTTCTTTAAAAAAACAACTCACATCAGCTCTACGGTAACTTTTTAACTCCTTCCTAAAACAAAAAGACGGTGCCCATATAAGGCGCCGTCGTCCGATAAAACTATGCTAAATTTTACAATACAGAAAAGAATTTTTTGTTCCTCTCTGTAATGCTGATTATAATACACACGTCATTTTGTCTTGTCAATACCCGAATTTAATTTTTTCAGATGTCACAGGTCAATCTTATTTTTGATAAGATAGGACGATCCTCCAAACATTGCAAATCCGAATACTACAGACATCGCATTATCCAGAATTTCCCGCCATACATCAGCTGCAACACTGAAATTCAGTCCGCTTTTATCCATCACGAGCCCGATGTTATTGTCTCCGGAACCAAGACCCGCTACCTTAAACGAAATGATCTGGAGAATAATCATAATCACTACAAAGAAAACAAAGCTGATGGCACGCTCGCCCTTTTTGCCGCGAAGTACTGTATTACCAAGTGAAATTGCAAGATATGCCGCATTCAGAAGAGCGAATGTGCTGCAGAGGATCGAGATAAGTACCCTCATGATTGTTTTAAAGGCATCCATAGTCATCATATTTTTAAGCATCATTCCGATCATCTTTGCTCCGGCGGAATCAGCAGCTGCCATAGACTTCTGCAGACAGCCCATATCCATATATCCGAAAAGCACATAGGCCGCAAAAAGGATTGCTCCGGAAATAAAGCAGACCAGAATCTTTCCGAGAATTATCTGCCAGATGGGCACCGGTGTCATATATACCATAAAACCGGATTTTTCCCGCATATCTCTGCTGAACATCATAACTCCGTTGACCAGAACCATGATATAAGTAATAAATGCGCTGAGAATCAGAAAAAGAGCGATAATCGAAGATCCATTTATAGAGAATCTGTTAACTATCAGAAATGCGGCCTCTAAAATCAGCATCATTACTGTCATGATCAGAAATATCATTCTGCTTTTTTTGATCTCATACTTCATTATTCTTCCCATGATTTATGCCTCCTCGCTGTAGAGCTGTCTGTATTTGTCAGCAACCGAAAGACCTTCGCGCATTCTCAGTTCTTCCACATCCGTATCTGCCACAAGACGTCCGTTTTTCATGAATATTGTACGGTCGACCATTCTCTCAAGTTCCTCCACCATGTGGCTCGATATCAGGATCGAACCGTTCTCAGGTGCGTATTTTATCAGTAATTCCTGTATGCTGTCACGAGCCAGAAGGTCGATTCCATTCAGCGGTTCGTCTAGCATGATAAGCTCCGACCGTCTCGCTATCGATGCCGCGATCTTTGCCTTTGCCATCATTCCTGAAGAAAGGCTCTTAGTCTTCATGGATCTGTCAAGATTCATTTCGGAAAGCACCTTATCAAAAAGGTTCATATCGAAATCCTCAAAGAAATCCGCATAATACTTTGCCACATCATCGATCTTCATATAACCGAAGAAAAAAGGCTCAGTGGGGGTATACGAGATCTTCTCCTTCGTTTTCCAGGACAACTGCTCATTGTCAAGCGTGATACTGCCTTCGCTCGGCTTTGTAAGCCCTGCTATCATCTTCATAAGAGTTGATTTGCCCGATCCGTTAGGTCCAAGCAAAGCATATATGTGACCACTCTCAATTTTCAGATTCAGTCCATCCACCGCTTTTTTGGTGAAGTACTTTTTTGTCAGATTCTGGCATACCAGTTCCATATAATTTTCCTTTCTGTTATTTTTCTCCGCACTCATTTTCCAGAAAATACTGTTTGATTTCAGATCTGATCTCGCATCCTTTCAGTCCGAGTTTAGTAAGATCGCTCACGTATTTTTCCGTAAGTTTCCTTACCTCTGTTTTTCTTAATTCTGCAAGATCCTCATCAGATTCTGTCACAAAGGTTCCGATACCGCGCTTTGTAAATGTAATGCCCTGCCTCTCCATCTCATTGTAAATGCGGGAAGCCGTATTTGGATTTACTCCATATCGGACAGCCATTTCCCGTGACGAAGGCAGCTTGTCACCCGGGTGAATCTCTCCCGACAGAATGCGCGATTTGATATCCTTTATCACCTGCAGATAGATGGGAATGTTGTTTTGAAATTCCATTCTTACATATCGCCTCCGGTTTCTTTTCATGAAAGTCCTTTATGCAATCCGAGGTCTGCCGTCCGGACTCACACTGCCAATACCTCTATGTACAGTCTGGTAACAGCTTTTGTGTATTGCTGTTCTGCTGTACTATGTGAATAGTACACTAATGCAATATTTCTGTCAAGAAGAAATTTTAAATTTATATCCCCGACCGGTATTTTTTGTTTGGAATCTTCTTCCTTCTCCTCCTCTTTTTCTTCCCGTTCGCAGTCCTGTATTCGTTGATCTTGTCCTGTATCTCAGAATAATCCCTCTCAAAAAGCTCAAAACTTATGTCATTCTCAAGTTCTTCTCTGTCTATATCTCTTATAATTCTGTCACGGACAGCAGCTTTGCTCAGATTTTTCAGCGCCGGCATCCCGTGTCTCTCCTGTATCTCAGCAAGTTCCGGTCTCCAGAGCAGACTCATCTTGTGAGACATATCCATGTTCGGATTTTTCTCAGCTTTCCTCAGAATATAAAAATCCAGTCCGTCAGCACCGGACTTCCCCTTCATCTCATCATCAGTCTCCTCGATTGAAATTATCCCCCAGTAATCCGGTACATGCTCCCGCACATGAATAGCATGACTGCTCCCGACCGCCACAATATTCCTGTCGAAAAACAAGTCATATTCTCTTACCTGATCAAAAAGCCTCGTATAGCTGTCGGCATCGCTTTTTATCTCGATGCCCCAGATTTCTCCCGGAACCACCATCATCACATCAGCCCTGGCGCTTCCGATAACCTTCTCTTCAAATATCCTGCATTTGCCGTAAGTTTCCTCCAGAAAATCAAACAGAGGTTCCCTTATATCCCTGTCATGTATCAATTTCTCTTACCTCAAACCGTCCGATAAATCATTTGCTTCGCTTCTGATTATACACTACATGGCGATCCGGGTAGAAAAAGCTCTACAAACCGTCATTCTTTTTCTTGCTCTCTCCACTGCTTTGGTATATTTTAAATTACAGGCTCAAACGATGCGGTCAGGACTTTCCAAACCGTATATAAATTAAGTAGTGTAAAAGGAGCATGAGATGAAAGAAAAAAAATTTGACATAAATGAAAACGGCATGAGCATCCGCTGCCTTTCCTACTCCATCAGCAATATAAAGGACGCCGAAAATATAGTTGTCGCCACCTACGGATTCGGAGGCAAAAAGGAAAACCACGCAATATCCGAATTTGCGGAAAGGCTGACGGGAAAATACAAATCATTTGCCATCATCACTTTTGACTGGCCCTGCCACGGCGAAGACGCGCGGAAGAAACTGACTATAAGCGAATGCCTGCTCTACCTTGATATTGTGAATAAGTACATCAGGACTGAATTAGATCCATCCGGTATATATAATTATTCATCAAGTTTTGGCGCATATATCACACTCCTCTATATCCACCTCTATAACAATCCTTATAATAAGATCGGTCTCAGGTGTCCGGCTATAGGTATGTATGACGCGATGCTGAAAAATATCGATAATGACGGACTTCTGAAACTTAAAAAGGGTAAGGAGATCCTCATTGGTTTTGACAGAAAAATGAAGATAAGCTCTGAATTTTTCGATGAGCTGAAGGAGAATGACATTTCAAAATTTGACTATATAGATTATGCTGACCAGATTCTGATGATACAGGGAACCTGTGACGAGATGGTACCGATTGCCCTGACGGAAAAATTCTCGGACAAAAACGTAATAGAACTGATCGAAGTCGATGGAGCAGACCACCCCTTCTCGAATCCCAAACACATGGACACAGCTATACATTCAATTATAGAATTCTTCGCTGAATGAGTTCCGACTCACTCGCCCTGAGTAGAATTTCCTTTTACATATTTATTATTTATTGAAAAAATAAAACAATAATCTATAATTGAAGCAGTCTCTTTATTAATTCAGCTATAAACTGATTACGGCTGACAGTCACATCATCATTATCTCCAAAGACACTTCCGGCCTTATCACGTATTTCCGGCGGAAAATCAGCTGATTTCGTATAATAATTAATACCGATTCCGGGCACATACCACATGGCTTTACCTATATCTGCATCATACAGCGCCTCTGTAAGTATTCCTGCTGTTTTTTTCCCGTTTAGAAGACATCCTGACGGCTTCTCAAATTCAATATTCCTGCCGCATAGAGTCCCTGCCGCATCAATAAAACAATCCGCAACAGAACGGGTGACAGCTGATGGATCAGGTGAATGCATTTTCATTGGATCAAGAATGATGCTAAGATATATTCCTCCGGGAGGAGATGAAAAAGATTTTTTGCCATGCCCCTTACCGCCCGTCTGCATCTCAGACGCCACGACAGTTCCGTGGCCTTCTCCGCTTAATAATAACCTGAAAGCCTCCTTATTGGTTGAATCAACTGATTCATAAACGTGAAGGAGTGAAGGATCATATTCACATCCGGTCAGGAGATATGGCAGAATTCCCTCCCGCGACAACTTATCAGACCGGTCAGAAAGGCAATATCCTCTTTTGGAACTTGACTGTATGTCATAGCCCCGTTCTCTCAGCGTACCGACTGCCTTCCAGACAGCATTTCTGGACAGATGAAGTTCTGACGCTAAAGCGGCGCCGGAAAACCATCTGCCCTTTTTTTCTTCCATATATTTCAGTACAAGTTCGGTAGTCTTCATAATCATTACCTCTGACTGCTCAAAATTTATCTACATTATAGCTTCTGAAATCTAATCAGAAAAGATTGAATTATTATAACTTCCGGCATTTCATAGTTCATCTTCGTCGCAAAGATTCATTCACTTTTTGCTTTCAGATGCCACAGTGGTGGCGAAATGTGTTTATTGTCATCTATAAAATATTTTTGGTTGACAATTCAGTTGATAGATTCTATAATTTTTTCTCAGTTGCAGAAAGCCCGGACATTTTGCATGAAAAATCTAAAAAACAAAATTTACTTTTGGCAACTACCTGCACAGACAAAACTATTTTGTTTAGAATCTTGAGGAATTTATAATGGACATTTCAAAATTAGCTGATGAAATACTAGCCGGCCGGCGTTTAAACCGGTCTGACGACCTGTCATTTCTTTTGACAACGGATCTTGATGATCTGAAGACCTACGCCGACAAACTGAGAAAAAAATTCTGCGGAAACAAAGTAGATCTCTGCACGATAATAAGCGGCAGAGAAGGTAACTGCGGAGAAAACTGCAAATTCTGCGCCCAGTCCGCGAGAAGCAATGCCAAATGCGATAGACACGACTTCCTGGATTCAGACACCATATATAATATGGCAAAGAGCAACCAGGCTGAAGGTGTCGATCGGTTCGGCATCGTCGATTCCGGTTACGGACCCGGCAAGGCTGATTTTGAAAAGATAATCGCGGTTCTTGAAAGAATGCATAAGGATCTGAAAATAGAACTCTGCTGTTCTCTCGGTTTCATGAGTTCCGAACAGTTCCATCGGCTTCACATGGCAGGTGTAACCGCCATCCACAACAATATAGAGACATCCAGACGCTTTTTCCCGCATATCTGCACCACTCACACATTTGATGACAAGATTGAAAATATAAAGCGAGCCCAGGCAGAGGGTCTTACAGTCTGCTCCGGCGGCATAATCGGAATGGGTGAAAACTGGGACGACCGAATAGACATGGCTCTGACTCTGTCTGAGCTCGGTATAAAATCAATTCCAATAAACAGCCTCATGCCTATAAAAGGCACACCGCTTGAAAACCTGAAACGTATATCAGAGGACGATATCCTCAGAACCATCACCATTTTCCGCTTCATAAATCCCGAGGCTGATATCAGACTTGCAGGCGGCCGGGCACTGATGGCTGATAAGGGACGCTCTGCCTTCGAATCCGGCGCCAGCGCAAGTATTACAGGAAATATGCTCACCACATCCGGCTCTACCATTGCAGAAGACAGAAAAATGCTCTCCGGACTCGGACGCGATATTGTGCCGGTGATATAATAGAAAGGATGAAAAAATGGACCAAAACACATCAACAGCAAGAGGAAATTCAAATTCAAATGCACATATCAGATTTATCACTACTACCGCTCTGATGACCGCGGTCATCTGCATACTAGCTCCGCTCTCGATACCCATAGGACCGGTTCCAATATCACTCACTAACCTTGCTATCTATTTCACTATGTATATTCTGGATACAAAGCGCGGTACTATAGCATACCTGATCTATCTCCTGCTCGGACTCGCCGGACTTCCGATATTCTCCAATTTTACCGGCGGTCCACAGAAGCTCTTCGGGCCAACAGGCGGATATCTTATCGGCTTTATTCCAATGGCTCTTATTACAGGACTGGTGGTTGACAGATTCTATAAGAAGAGGATCCTTTGCATAATAGTAATGGAAGCCTCCACATGGATCTGCTATCTCTTCGGTTCCGCATGGCTTATGGTGTCAATGAAGATCACCTTCAAGGCAGCTCTTATGGCAGGTGTAATTCCCTTTATCATCGAAGATTTCATAAAAATGGTTCTTGCCGGAATTTTCGGACCTGTCCTGAGAGACAGATTACGCAGATTCACATCCCTGAATTAATAAAAATAAGGCACGGCTTCCCGCGCCTTATTTTTTTGCGCTAAAAAGCCGTGCCTTTTCATCTCTGATTAGATATTTCTGATACTTATCAGATTCTCATCATCCTTCAATAGCAATGGTCTTCGCTTCATTAAGTTTCTTCTGTTCAGGAGCCTTATCAGGAAGCTCTATATGAAGTACACCATCCTCATACTTTGCGTGAACATCTTCCTGCTTCATATCGTCACCGACATAGAAACTCCTAGCCATATTGCCGGCATAACGTTCTCTTCTGATTACATTGCCTTTCTTATCCTTCTCATCCCTATCAAGGCTCTTTGAAGTCTGGATATTGATATAACCATTATCAAGCGAAAGATTTATCTCATCTTTCTTGAATCCCGGCAGATCCACATCGATCATATACTTACCGTCTTTCTGCTTTACATCAGTTCTCATGATGTCCTTTGCGTGTCTGCCGTAAAGCGGATTCTTCTTCGGGAATTCTCTCTCGATCTCCCGGCTGAGCTCGTCCCAGTCATTCATGTAATCATCCATTAGATCTTCACCAAAAACAGTAGGAAATAACATATATAAGACCTCCTTCTTTTCTTGGTTCAGGATGCTGTTCTGAACGTAAACTAAATCGTTATTTCCGGTCCGGGGATCTATCTTTGATCCCTTTTCCTTTCAACAATTATGTTATATCACCTATTGTTAGCACTGTCAAGTGGTGAGTGCTAATTTTTTGAAAAATTTTTTTCATCAAAAAAACACCACAGTGATCCGGTCACTGTGGTGTGGACATACACAAATGGATCCATCTACGAAAACAGCATCTTATATTTGTGAAGGTTACTTACTAATACTTCCCATATTAATGATGAGAATCTTCGTCGCAAGGATTCATTCGCTTTTTGCCAAGAGATGTCACAGTGGTGGCTCACAAGTTGTGTTTTTCTGTTTGCTCGCACGCGCTTATTAGCGGCTCTCTGAC
>ONDV01000028.1:0-51166 GCA_900316665.1 uncultured Lachnospiraceae bacterium | reverse complement strand
AACGATTGTCAACCGAGCCGCAGCTAGCGTGCTCGCTCACAACGAAAAACACAATGCTCGCCACCATCTGTGCATCTCATGGCTTCATTGAATCCTTGCGACGAAGATGTTACATGAAATCCGGGAAATCCTATCCTCTTATCAGAATTCGAACTTGTCTTCGAAGTACTTCTCCAGCTCATCGACCGGAATCCTCACCTGCTTCATGGTGTCACGGTCTCTTACTGTCACTGCATGATCCTCTTCCGAATCAAAATCATAAGTTACGCAGAAAGGCGTTCCGATCTCATCCTCACGGCGATATCTCTTGCCGATGGCGCCACGGTCGTCAAAATCACACATATATTTCTTCGACAGATTTTTATATATCTCCTCCGCCTTGCCCGAAAGCTTCTTGGACAGAGGCAGGACAGCGATCTTTATCGGAGCAAGTGCAGGATGGAAATGCATCACATTTCTGATATCCGGCTTCTCATCCGTTCCGATATTCTCCTCGTCATAAGCTTCGCAAAGGAAGGCGAGAACCACACGGTCAGCGCCGAGTGATGGCTCGATGACGTAAGGAAGATATTTCTCATTCTTCTGGTCGTCGAAGTATGTCAGATCCTGACCTGATACCTCCTGATGACGGCCCAGATCATAGTCTGTGCGGTCAGCTATGCCCCAGAGCTCGCCCCATCCGAAGGGGAATGTATATTCAATATCGGTCGTGCCCTTTGAATAGAAGGCAAGTTCGGCCTTGTCGTGGTCTCTGAGTCTGATATGGCTCTCATCCATACCAAGTGACAGAAGCCAGTTCTTGCAGAAGGATCTCCAATAATCAAACCACTCAAGGTCTGTGTCCGGCTCGCAGAAAAATTCCAGCTCCATCTGCTCGAACTCACGTGTACGGAATGTGAAGTTGCCCGGCGTGATCTCATTTCTGAATGACTTTCCTATCTGTCCTATACCGAAGGGGATCTTCTTTCTGGTGGTACGCTGGACATTCTTGAAATTGACAAAGATTCCCTGCGCTGTCTCAGGTCTGAGATATACCACATTCTTGGCATCCTCTGTCACTCCCTGAAAAGTCTTGAACATCAGATTAAACTGACGGATATCAGTAAAATTGTGGGCTCCGCAGCTTGGACATGTGACATTATTTTCTTCTATCCAGTTCTGCATCTCTTCGTTTGACCAGCCATCGACCGAAGACTTCAGCTCAATGCCGTTTTCCTCAGCGAATTTTTCAATAAGTTGGTCAGCTCTGAAACGCTCATGGCACTCGCGGCAGTCCATCAGAGGATCTGAAAAAGAGCCTATGTGACCGGATGCCACCCATGTCTGGGTATTCATAAGAATGGCTGCGTCAAGACCTACATTATATGGGCTCTCCTGTATGAATTTCTTCCACCAGGCCTTTTTAACATTATTCTTCAGTTCCACTCCGAGCGGACCGTAATCCCATGTGTTTGCAAGGCCTCCGTATATGTCAGATCCGGGATAAATAAATCCGCGGTTCTTTGCGACAGCCGTAATCTTGTCCATTGTCTTTTCCATGATTATCTCCTCTTAAATATAATATATGTCAGCTCAGAAGCATTGTTTTTGCTGCCTCGCGGACCAATCACTACAGTATCTTTGCCCTTCAAAGCTGATGTGTCTCCGGAAATGCACTGAATGTCTGCAGATTCCAGTACAAGCTTTATATTTTCCTTAATAATAATGATTCTCGAATTCTTATATTTTTTATTGATGTCTTTTATGTAATCTCCGGCGGTTCCATTTTTTACACTTCGAAAATCAGTACTAATGTCATAGCCATCGGATTTTGCAGATCTGACCGTGCCGGAATAGAGCTCATATCCGGTAAAATCCGCGTATGTCTTGTAATCGCGGTAGGTCGTGACAAAACTCACCTTGCCGTGCGCCGAGATCGCTCTCTTCAGCTTCACTGCGCCGCTGTGGCTGCTGTCATACGTTTTTACAAGATCTTTCACATAAGATTTCATTTTACCAAACGACGTATCACTCTTTCTGACTTCTTCCAGCTCAATAGAGCCGTCTGTCTTTACTGTAAGAGTGTCACATTCGGCGATCGGCGTCGTCTGAATGGTAATAAACCTTATCAAAAATACGAGGACAATAATGGCCACTGCAACAGCTGCCGTCGCAAGAGCCATCTGCTTCCTGCGTCTCAAGATCTCATCGAAACGAGATTCTCCGTTTCTTTTACTTCTTTTTTTAGACATAACAATCAATCTTCCTTATAAAACCAGTCCAGTGCATTATACACTCTGATGGGCGCGACTTCAATACAGGCGCGTCCATAGTCAGGTTTTACAAGAACCTATTTTCGGACTGTGCGGACTGAATAATCAGTGTCGTAATGAACCACCGTGAAATATTCCGGTCCTATTTCCCGGTTGACAGCTTCCTGAATGTCCCTGCTCAAATCATCTTCACTTTCCTCAAATCCGAATGGCATCAAAACATCAAACACAAGATTGGTGTGCGTCGGTCCCGGAACAGTCCTGAAATCATGCATGGACAGGGCCGGAGATATCTCCTGCAGAATAGAAAGGACCTGAGTCTGCAGCTTCAGCACCCTGGGATCGTCCGTCACAATGGGATCCATATGAATGGTGGCCGTGCAGTGCAGCTTCTCTTCCAGATCACGTTCCGCATTGTCAATTATGTCATGAAGCTCAATAATATTCCCATCAGCAGGCACTTCCGCGTGAAGTGATACGATCCGTCTGCCCGGACCGTAATCGTGAACTATAAGATCATGAATTCCTGTTATTCTTTTATCTTCATTTCGCATGATGTCACGGACTTTAGCCACAAATTCGGGATCAGGCGACTGACCCAGCAGGGGATCAAGTGTCTCTCTGGCGGATTTCAGACCTTCATAGAGTATGAATAAACCGACCGCTATTCCGGCTATACTGTCAAGATAAATAAAGCCGGTAAAATGAGCGACGATATTCGAGATGATTACGACCGATGTGGCTATGCAGTCTGAAACAGAATCCAGAGCAGCCGCAAGTACGGTATTCGAATTTATTTTCTTCCCAATGACATGGTTATAAAAAGCCATATATATCTTTACCAGGATAGTAACTCCAAGTATTAATATGACAAGCCATGAAAATGATGTCTTATGCGGGTGCAGGATCCTCGTCACTGAATCCTTTAAAAGCTCAACGGCCATCACCAGTATCAGGGATGATACAATGAAGCCTGCTATATACTCGAACCTTCCGTGACCGAATGGATGCTCGGGATCGGGCTTTTCTTCCGCCAGGCGAAAGCCGGCAAAAGTAACGATTGCCGATCCTGAATCCGACAGGTTGTTCATAGCATCGGCAATTATAGATATGGATCCTGTCAATACTCCGGAAATTATCTTGCCTGTGAACAAGAGCAGATTCAGAATAATACCTGCTATGCCGCAGACTCTGCCATATGCGGATCTTGCCTCTTCTTCAGACATGTCTGGTTTGATGAAAAAATGCGATATTAATTTAACCATAATATTACCTCGGCCTCACAAAAATTTCTCCGTCCTGTAAGTATGATCTTTCCAGTGTTTAAGGTATCTTTTCAAAAGTATATCCAGCTCGTCAAAAGCCTTGTCGGTCAGTGTGAAAGAATACAGTTTTTCAAGTGGAGCGGTCAGAATAAAACAGACGGCATATCTCACACTTTTTGAGATACTTACCGTGCTGCTGTCGCCGTTACCTTTATTCATGCAGTCAGAACAGACAAGCCCTCTTTTATTTATTGAAAAATAGAGGAGGTCATCGCTTTTTCCGCAGCAAATGCAGGAAGTCATGTCAGGGTACTCTCCATTTATAAAGAGAGTTCTGATCTCATAGATCCTGCGTATGAGCCGGGCCGGCACCTCCTTTTTTTTAACTGCCATAAATGAAACATAAAGGAGATTTATGCGGTCTGTCTCATCAGCTCCGGCTTCGCCGTAATATTCCGCGACCTCTGCCATATAAGACATAAGATAGATACTGTCCAGGTCAGACAGTTCCTCCGTAAAATATTTCTTCACATCAGCACTCACTACCGTATAGGATGACCTGCCTTCGTAAGCCCTGAAAACTCCGAAAGTAAAAGGTGATGATGCAGCGCCCAGCGGATTATTCTGCCGTCTGGCTCCACGGGCGAAGGCGCTTATCAATCCGCGTTCTTTCGTAAGCAGCACTATCCGCCTGTCACTTTCTCCTATCGGCATGGAACTCAATACCACTCCGTGAAGAGGAATATCAAATGACATATATCAGTCTTCGTCCTTCCGGTATCCAAACCTTCTCAAATCAGCATCTCTGTCGCGCCAGCCTTTCTGGACCTTGACCCACAGCTTCAGATTTACTTTCATTCCAAGCATCTTTTCCAGTTCGTACCTTGAATCTGATCCTATCCGTTTCAGCATTGAACCTGATTTACCTATGATTATTCCCTTATGGGATTCTCTCTCGCAGTAAATCGTAGCCTCTATGTCGACAAGATCCCTGCCATCACGCTTCCGCATCTTTTCGATCGAGACGGCTATGCCGTGAGGCACCTCGTCATTCAAAGCGTAGAGAGACTTCTCGCGTATGATCTCAGAAGCTATGTCTCTCTCAGTCTCATCCGTGACTGCATCCTCACTGTAATACATGGGACCTTCCGGCAGATATCTGAAGATCGTATTTAAAAGATCGTCTGTGCCTGTACCGTTATAGGCTGACACCGGAACTATCTCCTTAAAGTCTCCGACCGTCTTCCATATATCTATGACCGGGAGAAGCTTATCCCTTGGGACTGTATCAGCTTTATTTATCACAAGAAATACCGGCACTCCCGTATCTATAAGAGTCTTTGCTATCTTTCTGTCATTATCCCTTATTTCGGTGACCGGTTCAATCAGGTAAAGAATCAGATCCACATCGCCGAGCGCCTTTCTGACAGCATCCATCATGAATTCTCCCAGACGGTTCCTGGCCTTATGGATGCCCGGAGTATCAGTGAAAATAACCTGTCCCCTGTCCGGATCTGTGCAAATGGCTTTGATCCGATCCCGTGTGGTTTCCGGCTTATTGGATGTGATGGCGATCTTCTGCCCTACCAGCCGGTTTAAAAGCGTGGACTTTCCTACGTTCGGTCTGCCTGCCATTGTTACATAGCCGCTGTGGAATTCTCCCATTTATTTCTCCTTCTATATAAGGTCACGGATAGTGCCGAAAATATCTTCGTTCTCTTTTATTTTATTTTCATTTCCAACTACACACATATATCCCTGAGAAAGTGTATCTTTCACGACCTGGGAAAGATTTCTGATATCTTCCGCGGTCGCATTCCTTACCTCGTCTCTCGTGCGCTGGATGTCCTCATCGGTATATCCTTCCACATATGCCGTCAGGTCGCGGCGTACATACTGAGCTGATGTAAGAGGTGTGTCCAGATCTGAGAAGGCACTTATCACATACCCTGTCATTGTTCTCTCGTCAGGATCGAACTTTCTAAGATAATCCGGAGTCTTTTCAAATATATCTAATGATTCCTTCAGGTTCGGATCCCTATAGGTCATGAATCTCATAGACCCGCTCCGCATGAATGAAGACATGCATCCGTACGCTCCGCCCTTTACTCTTATATTGATCCAGAAATAATCATAACCGAGTATTCCTTTCAGAAGGAGCATATAGCCGTTGTAATCATATCCGGCTTTCCTGAAGTCTCCGCATCTGCTCACATACTGGATGCTGGCAGGCGTCATCAGACCTTCATTTATAGTCCTGCCTCCGTAGACTTCCATGGATGGGCCGCAGTCAGGCACTGGCAAGAGACAGTTCAGTTTATTCACGGCGTCAGAAAGCCTGTCGCCTTTTTCTATGCCTGAAAGAGAGAGCGCCCTGTCGCTCATGACCTTGCCCTCGGCTGAAAGTGTTGCTTCAAATACAGGAATAAACGACTCTGCCTCGCGGTAAACATCTCCTCTTCCCGCTATGTCCAGAAGCAAGTTCTCAGGGCGGAAGACAAGGATTATAAGTTCCAGCGCCTTCCTCTCGAAATCATTGTATTCGCTGTCAAAGTTTTCTTCAAAATGTTTGAGGTAATCGTAATACCCTACTCCGTTCATCTGATCATATATACATGCTGCGTCAGAGAAATAGCTCTCGCATCTGGTCGCTGAAACCACATGACCTGATGTCTGGAACATTACCTCCATTCCTGACTTTTCCTGCATTAGAATCTCCTTCACCCTCTTTCTGTCATCAAGGTGGGAGTGGAAAAGTATCTGGTCAATAAGATTTAATACGTCTTTTGAATGACCTTTCAGATATTTGGATCTGACCTGCACCGTCAGCTCGCAGTGCGAATCTTTTCTCGTATACTGAGCCGGCAGGACGCTGATGCCGCCCGTCAGAAGATTTATCTCATTCGAAAGCTCTGCATACGAAAATCTGTCAGTATCAATGAATCCGAGTACATGGAGGAGAAATGACAATACGCTCATGTCAGCCGATGCGAGACGGATATTTCTGAACATCATATCAACATAAGCTATGCCGTTGGTCTCTATGTCTGTATGTATGAGACCGGGTCTTTCAACTTTATATGTAAGCGGTCTTGCCTCTTTTCTCAAGTCTTCTCTCTTCAGCATTGGTATGGACGCAAGCGCTTCTTCGGTCTCAGGTCTTGACTGATATTCCTTCAGAGCTGCCGTATCATCTACTATGGACTGGATCTCTTCAGGAGTCATGGCAGCCTTCTTTTTTGCAAGAGCGCGAGAAAGAGCCTTGTCATTTTCAGCAGTGAGTCCCGGCTTCGGAACCAGCTCTACCGTGGAGCTATGGCTGTTATTAATAAGCAGACGGCTCACAAGATCCTCAAAATATCCGCTGTCCAGTTTCTCTCTTAATGACGCTATGACATCAAGCTCTTTCAAGACATCAAATGGCATGTCATCATCATAGAGCCAGGTGTTGAACATACCGAGTCCATACATCAGTCCTTTTGGATATCCGCCGTAATCAGCCTCGCGGAAACGAAATTCCTCTGCATTCATGGCGGCTTCAAGAGACTTTCTGTCTATTCCCCTGCTTACTTCATTCTTTAGTGTCTCATCAATTATATCTGTAAATCTGTCCAGGTCTTTTTCATCCGCGCCCTTAGCTGTGATGGTGAACATATTCTGGAGAAGTCCGTCCTCATATCCTCCGGATATGTCAGAACCTATTCCGGCGTCGAGAAGAGCCTTTGAAAGCGGGGCGCCCGGCATGGACAAAAGCGCATAATCAAGCATATTGAAGGCAAGTCCGGTTTCTATGTCACAGCCGCTTCCGGTTACATAGGCCTTTGTGAGATAGGTCTTTTTTGCCGTGTCAGCTGATGCAGCAACAGAGTATGGCACCCGGAGTTTTACCGGCTTAACGAAAGGTTTTTCTTCTTTAATACAGGATCTCGGATCTATGGCATCATATTTTGACAGATATTCTCTGTCCAGATATGAAAGCCTTTCTTCAAAATCCATATCACCATAAAGATAGATATAGGAATTGGAGGGATGATAATATCTCTTATGAAATTCCAGATATTTTTCTCTCGTAAGATCCGGTATATACCTGGGATCGCCGCCGGATTCCACACCGTAGGCATTGTCCGGAAAAAGAGAATTCATAACGCATCTCTCAAGCATGTCGTCAGGGTTTGAGAATGCTCCCTTCATCTCGTTATAAACTACTCCGTTTATCTTAAGATCTGATTCGGGAGACTCCATCTCGTAGTGCCAGCCTTCCTGGCGGAATATCTCAGGATATTTATATATATTCGGATGAAAGACTGCATCCATATATACATCCATCAGATTGGCAAAATCCTTGTCATTTGTGGATGCCACGGGATATACAGTCTTGTCAGGATAGGTCATGGCGTTCAAAAAGGTATTGAGAGACCCTTTTACCAGTTCCACGAAAGGATCCTTGAGGGGATATTTTTCCGAACCGCAAAGCACGGTGTGCTCGATAATGTGTGCTACTCCGGTGGAATCCTCCGGCGGAGTGCGGAAGCCGATGCAGAAAACCTTGTTGTCGTCATCGTTTGAAATAAGAGCGATTCTGGCTCCGCTCTTAATATGCTTGAGGTAAAATCCTTTTGAATTGATTCCATTCAGATCTTCGGTTGAAATAAGCTTGTATTCTTGGGGTATATTCATATCGATCTCACTTTCTCTCATGTATATCAAGCTGCGGGAAGGGAATTTCTATTCCGGCAGCATCAAGTCCGTATTTTATTTTCTCAAGGCTTTTAAACCTTACATCCCAGTAGTCATCCGCCCTGACCCAGAACTGCAGATTCATGATCACTGAAGAATCCGACAGCTCATCGACATATACGTTCAAGGGCTTTTCTTTTAGTCTCTTCTCTTCATCATTTCCAATCGAAAGCAGAACTTCCCGTGCCTTCTTTATGTCTGCGCCGTATGATATGCCTGTCTTCAAATCAAGCCGTCTCACGCCTTCCTTTGTATAATTCGTGAGACTCGAATTTGCAAGAGTGCCGTTCGGTATCACGACGATCTTGCCATCAAATGTCAGAAGTCTGGTGTAAAAGATCGAAATTTCTTTTACCGTGCCTTCGTTGCCGTGAGTATCTTCCTTTATGTAGTCGCCTACAAGGAAGGGATGGAGTACCAGGATCAAAACGCCTCCGGCAAAATTTGAAAGGCTCCCCTGCAAGGCGAGACCGATAGTCAGACCCAGAGAAGCTACAGCAGCTGCAATGGAAGAAGTCTGGATCCCGAAAATATTGAGGATCACTATAATGAGAATGATTATCAATATGACCTTTACAACGCTGTCAACAAACTGGCGCACTCCCGTCTCTATGCCGCGCCGCTCGAATCCCTTTTGAATGAGCTTCCTTATAAATTTTATTATCTTCATGCCCACATACCATGTGATCAGGGCGATCACCACGGACCAGAAGAAAGACATGGCTTTCGGCATCATGTCCTGAAGCCACTTCTCGAATACTCCGGGATCCACCTTGCTGACGTCTGATACATCGGGCGTAACATCAAGAAGCATACATACCTCCGTATTTTATTTGAAGCCTCACACGGTTATTATTACGTGAGGCTTTACCACCCTGCGGTGAAAAAATGTCATAGTTTATGAATAAAAAGACCGCTCAAAAGCTTCGGCTCAAACCATGTGGATTTTGGAGGCATAAGTTCTTTTGCGTCTGCCACCGCCATCAGCTCCCTTATTTTTGTGGGATACATAATAAATCCCGCATCGTATTCTCCTTCGTCAACGAGTCTCTCTACTTCCTCTATCCCTTTGATACCGCCGATGAAATCAATTCTTTCGTCATTCCTCGGATCATCTATCCCGAATATGGGAGAGAGAATATCATTTTGAAGCCTTGCGGTATCGATAGACCCGGCAGGATCTGATTCCGGTTTTTCCTTAAATTCGCACCTGTACCATCTGCCGTCTATGTAGAGAGAAAACTGGCCTTTCTTATCAGGTCTTACAGTGCTTTCCAGAAAATCATGGTGCTTTTTATCGATCGCTTCCCTGGGATCCGATGACTCGCGTTCCTTGAATCCGCCGAATTCCATCACAGGGCATATGCTGCATTTATCCATGAGATATACTAAAAGCTCATCAGGATCCATATCGTCATCCATCTTCACTACCCTGTTATAATCCATGATACGGAGTTCTGACGCCGGAAAAAGAGCTGCCGGAAAATACCCTGTCTCATCTCCAAAACGTCCTTCTTTTTTCAGCTCCATAGCATTTCTTACAGCTGCTGCCGCGCGATGATGTCCGTCGCATATATAGAGAGACTCGACGTCTTTTATTATTGCCTTTATTTTTTCTATAAGAGACTCATCATCTATCCGAAAGACACGGTGCCTCACTCCGTCCGGTCTCGTGAAATCATAGAGTAGAGAAGCGTCCCCGGTGCTGTTTTCTGCATAAAGCTTACTTTCAGACATGATATGCGTCAGCTCTTCAGCTCCGGAATAAGCGAGATACACAAGACCTGACTCCGCACCAAGTGCTCTGATATGCCGCACCCTGTCAAGTTCCTTCGCTTCAAGAGTATTCTCGTGGCGCTTTATCACACCCTTTTCATAATCATCAGATGACACAAGCGCCACAAGCCCTGTCTGCACATGACCATTCATTGTAAGCTCGTAAATATAGAAGCATTTGCTCTCATCCTGTATGAACCTGCCGTCACGGCACATCTCCAGAAATATCTCACCGGCTTTTTCATATATGTCATCGCCTGCGCCGGCCAAAAAATTGATCTCCGGCTTATCGATACGAAGGAAACTGTCTTCGTTATCGGACACCTCTTCAATAGCCTCTCTTTTCGTATATACGTCGTAGGGGAGAGCCGCAATGCGGTCTACTTTATCCGCTGCCGGGCGAATAGCCGCAAAAGGTCTTATTTCTGCCATAAATAACCTCCTAATACTGGAATGGGCTTTAGCCCATTCTCGATATTATAGCATATCATCCGGCGTCTTCACAGTTTCGGCGATTGACTTAATATCCTAAGATGATACAATACCTTGGTGGTTTATAAATCCCGAGAGGTTTTCATATGCAAAATAAGGACAATATAATATTGATCGGCATGCCCGGATGCGGGAAATCCACCATCGGTGTCCTCCTTGCCAAAGCTCTGGCTCGCGAATTTTATGATTCGGATCTTCTGATCCAGCGGGAGACCGGAAAGCTCTTGAAGGACATCATCCGGGATGAAGGTATTTCCGGATTCAATGCCATCGAGGATCAGGTCAATGCGAAAATAGACTGTCATAATTCTATAATCGCGACCGGGGGATCTGTGATCTTCGGAGAAAATGCAATGGCGCATTTTAAGGACATCGGAACTGTAGTCTACCTCTACGTCAGCTGTGACGACATAGGAAAGCGGCTGGGAGATCTGGATGAGCGGGGAGTCGTGCATAAAAGCGGCGAGACTATTTCTGATATTTTCAAGGTAAGAGATCCGCTCTACAGGAAATATGCTGACATAACGGTCAGGGAACCTGAGGGGGATTTTAATATGGCGCTTGTGCTGGCGGAGACAGTAAGGACGCTAAGGGATAAGGGATTCTAGAAAAGGTAAAAGGGATGTTTGAAAAAGCGCACTCGCATACACATGAAAAACCCGGTCTCCGGGTAATAATAGTAGGAGCCGGCAAGGTCGGCAGGACCCTTGTGGATCAGCTTACAAAAGAGGGCAATGATGTCACCATTGTTGACAAAAGCCATGAGAAAATCGATGAGATCACAAATCTCTATGATGTCATGGGTCTGGTTGGAAACGGCGCTAATTATTCCATCCAGAAGGAAGCCGGTATAGATTCTGCCGATCTTCTTATAGCGGTCACTGATTCTGACGAGCTGAATCTCCTCTGCTGCACCATCGGCAGACGGGTCGAGCGCTGCGCCGCCATAGCCAGAGTCAGAACGCCTGACTATATTCCTGAGATAAGTTATTTAAAGGATCGTCTCCGGCTCGCCATGATAATAAATCCGGATCTTGAGGCATCTCGTGAGATGGCGAGACTTTTCTATCTGCCAAGTGCCCTTGAGGTTCATTCATTCGCGCACGGACAGGCAGAACTTATTAAATTCAAAGTCCCGTCAGGTCATGCAATGGCCAGTAAGAAGATTCGTGAATTTGCTCACGAAATGCATAATAAGAATAAGGATGTAAGACTTCTGATCTGCGCCGTTGAACGCAGCGGGCAGGTTCAGATCCCAAACGGAGATTTCCAGATCGAAGCCGGAGACATAGTATCTTTTGTCCTGCCGAGACGTGACAGACGTTCATTTCTCCATCTGATGGGGTTTGAAAATTTCACAGTGAATAACTGCATGATAGTCGGCGGAGGCAGAAGCGCCTATTACCTTTCCCTGCAGCTTATCCACATGGGCATCCATGTAAAGATAATAGAGCGTGATCCAAAACGCTGCGAGGAGCTGTCGGATCTGCTGCCTGACGCAATAATAATAAACGGCGACGGCACCGACGAGGCTCTGCTCCGTGAGGAGGGCATTGAGTCCGTTGATTCCTTTGTATCTCTTACGGGAATAGACGAGCAGAACATTTTCCTCACTCTCCATTGCAGGAAGGTGTCCAATGCCAAGGTAATAACAAAAATAAACCGTACCAACTTCGGCGATGTCATTTCGGATCTGGATCTGGGCTCTGTCATCTATCCCAGATTCATCACATCGGAAGCCATCATAGCTTACGCCCGCGCCCGCCGGGCATCGATAAGCACAAATATTGAGACTCTTTATCATATGTATGATTCGAGAGTCGAAGCCATAGAATTCCGCGTGGACACAAAGAGCCGCGCCACTGACACGCCTCTCCGTGACCTGCCCATAAGAGGGCATCTGATGATTGCCTTTATTAACAGACGCGGCAAGATCATTCTGCCGAGCGGCGATGACCGGATCCTTATCGGAGATACTGTCACAGTAGTTACGACCAATACCGGTTTCAATGATATAGATGATATTCTGTCTTGAGGTTTGTCATGAACACTTCTATTATACGTTTTATTCTGGGTCATGTACTGAGAATAGAAGGCATGCTTTTCCTGCTTCCTGCTCTGACCGGAATCATATACCGGGAAGATGAAGCTCTTGCCTATATTCTTATGGCAGCCATCACATTTCTTCTCAGCTTCGCCATGACAATAAAAAAGCCGAAGGACACTGTCTTCTATCTGAAAGAAGGCTGCGTCACAACAGCTCTGTCATGGATCATCATGTCTCTCTTCGGCTGCATTCCATTCATGCTGACGGGAGAGATTCCGGATTTTGTAGACGCTTATTTCGAGATGGTCTCAGGTTTTACTACGACGGGCGCATCGATCTTAAAAGACGTGGAAGCTGTATCGCACGCGTCACTTATGTGGAGAAGTTTCTCTCACTGGATCGGCGGCATGGGCGTGCTGGTCTTCCTGCTCGCGATCATTCCACTCACCGGAGGATCAAACATAAACCTCATGCGGGCGGAATCCCCCGGTCCATCGGTCGGAAAGCTGGTCCCCAGGATGAAGAGTTCAGCGAGGATCCTCTATCTCATCTATATAGGTCTCACTGTGATCGAATTCATCCTGCTTCTTGTCGGAAAAATGGAAGTATTCGACAGTCTTTGCATCACATTCGGAACAGCCGGCACCGGCGGCTTTGGTATCGAAAACTCAAGCGCAGGTGATTACACTGCCTATCAGCAATGGGTGATCGCAATCTTCATGATGCTCTTCGGAGTCAACTTCAATTTCTATTATTTTATTATCCACAAGAAATACAAGAAGGCTCATGAAATCGAAGAGGTATGGTGGTATCTCGGTTTCATAATAATATCAAGCATCGTCATCTTCACACAGATAGTCGGAAGTGTAGGAGTCATTGAGCCTGCCGCCCGCCAGGCTTTCTTCCAGGTATCATCGATTATCACGACTACCGGATATTCCACTGTTGACTTCAACACCTGGAACACTCTGTCCAAGGCTGTCCTTGTGACTCTGATGTTTATAGGCGCCTGCGCAGGATCGACAGGAGGCGGTATGAAAGTTTCCAGAATCGTGATCCTCTCAAAGACTTTCCTGAAGGAAGCCGGCAGCTATCTTCATCCTCGCTCTGTAAAGAAAATAAAGATGGACGGTGAATTGATAGATCATGACGTGATAAGATCCACAAACGTTTACCTGGTAGCATACACTATGATATTCGTCCTGTCCTTCCTGATCGTAAGCTACGACGGAAAAGATCTGGTGACAAGCTTCGCGGCTGTCGCAGCAACTTACAATAACATAGGACCCGGTCTGGGACTGGTCGGACCCGCTGAAAACTACAGCGTTCTTTCCTCGCTTTCGAAGATCGTTCTGACCTTTGACATGCTCTTCGGCCGTCTGGAGCTCTTCCCCATGATCATGCTCTTCCACCCCGGCATTTGGAAAGAAACCATCCTTTCAAAAACGCGCTGCCGGAAGAGGTGATTTTCCCATTCAGATATCCGTGATATCTTCCACTGCCTCAAGTGTGCCGAGATATTCTCCGTCTCTTCCTCTTACAGCTATATAGCGGACATACGCCTTCCTGCCCTTCTTCGTGGTAGTAAAGGCTACGACATCCTTCTCTCCGCTCTTCAGCATTCCGATCACATTCTGCACAATCGGAATCACCTTAGGCGGATGGCACTCATACACCTTATGATTCAAAGCTGATGCAGCTCTCGGAAACAGTTCTCCGTCCTCTGAGAAATATCTGTTGGTGTCCCTCTCATCTATATATGTGAGTTCCAGCGGCATAGCCCTTAGCACAGCCTCGAGCTGCTTAAGAGAGAAACTGCCTCCCGGCAGACGGATGAGGGCGGAGGAATTATCTTCTCCATCCTCTGAGACTATATTCATTTCATGCTCAGCTTCCTTTGCATCAGCCCACTCAGGAATATCTTTCAGCCAGGAGAATCCGAATCTGGGCATATCAGCATATATTCCCTGCCATTCTTCGTCAGTCATCTTTTCCGCAGCCATGGGATATAGAATATTTGTCTCCTTATATACCATTTCCTCCATTCTGGTCATAAGAGCCAGAATGTGAGTAGCTGTATCTCCTGAAAAGCCTTCCTTCTCAATTCCGGTCAAAGCTTCTTTTATAGACTTTCTGATATCGCCGTCAACCGTCCACATCACATCAGCCGGACCTCTGACGCCATGTCTCTTTAAAGGCGGCAGAATCAGTTCATCTTTTTTGTCATAATGGGCATTCACTGCGGAAAGATCCGAAAAAGCCTTTGCAAGCTCATCTTTATCAGCTCCATCATTTATGATATCTCTGATATTATTCAGTTTTTCCGTAAGAATATTATTTTCTTCAGTAAGAATATAAAGAGGATGTCCGGTCACCTGAGAAAGATCAGATTTATTCGAAGTAACCGGAACCGATTCTTCCATATCATCTCCGACAGCTCTCTCGGCCTCTGCAATTCGCTCTTCTCTTGTAGAACCATGGAAAAGAGCTGAGTGGATATCGCAGAGCTTCTGTACTCTCGTCACACTGACCCCGCTTTTAAGAAGCGCCTGCTCCGCCTCCACTATTTCCTTCGGTCTCACATCACTGAAATTCTTCCTGAAATCAGCCTGCACCGACTCCAAAGCCTCACCATCATCAAGTCTTTTCAAATATCCTGCCAGAACATCAGCTGTATTTGTATTCTTCATAATTCTATCCTTTCCATTCGCCGGCACCATCCGGACTATTCTTCTCTTTTCAACTTACACGCATATAATATCCAAACATCAGACGCTCATCTGTTGTCACGGCAACATTTTAGAATTATAATTACTTTACGCGCTCCGCATCCAAAATAAAAATAATTCCAGAGATGCAGGAAGTGTTTAATATTAAAAACTAAAACTTCCCACTTAAACAACGAAAAACTTCGTTGCAAGGGATTCATTGAAGCCATGAGATGCACAGATGGTGGCGAGCATTGTGTTTTTCGTTGTGAGCGAGCACGCTAGCTGCGGCTCGGTTGACAATCGTTCAAGCAGCGCGTGCGAGCAAACAGAAAAACACAACTTGTGAGCCACCACTGTGACATCTCTTGGCAAAAAGCGAATGAATCCTTGCAACGAAGATTCTCATTATTATTGTGGGAAGTTAACTATTAAAAAGAAAGGATGTAAAAATGAAAGCAGCGAATGATCTTCTGGATCCTGCCGAGCTTACTGCCGCCAGCTCCTCCCACCTCTTCAAAGGTATCAGTAATAAAGACATAAAATCTCTAATGCCCTGCCTCACGGCGACAAAAAAGAAATATAAGAAAAACGAGACCATTATAAATGAAGGCGCACACCTAAATACCGCCTGTCTCCTCCTGTCAGGATCCGCCCATATAGAGAGGATCGACTTCTCCGGCACCAGAAACATTGTAAACGCCCTCACGCCCGGAGATGTCTTCGGCGAGAGCTACGCCGCATCATCCCTGCCAGTATCCGTCAGCGTAATATCAGACGCAGATACGACAGTACTTTTTTTGAATATGACGGGAATTATTCATATGTGCGGTAACGCGTGCCCTTTTCATTCAAAACTTCTGGAAAATCTCCTCCGCATCATGTCCGTCAGAAATCTGAATCTGAATGACAAGATCACTATCATCACCCAGAAATCGCTCCGCGCCAAGATCATGATGTATCTGAATGAAATATCAAAGCGTTCCGGCTCGACCTACTTCGACATACCTTTTTCAAGACAGCAGCTGGCAGATTATCTGAATGCCGACAGAAGCGCCCTGTCCAGCGCTCTTTCTTCCCTGAAAGCTGACGGGGTCATAGATTTTCAGAAAAACCATTTCAGAATCATTTGAAAATCAGTCTTTTGACTCTATCATAATAAGTGTTCCATTGTGGACACACATAGTTGCAATATCTTCAACTATCTCGTTTGACGTACCGAGGCTGGTATCCGGCAAAAGCGTGACATGGTCAAGATTATATTTGAAACCGGAAAGCGAGACAGTACTGCTGCCGCCAAGGGGATAAAAGCTGATATATTTTCCATACTGATTCTCTTTTTTCAATTTACAGGGTCCCTGTCCGAGAAGGCGTATCCTGTTATTCCTATCGAGGATCAGAGCTTCCTTTCCGCGGTCCAGAGCCTTTTTAAGAATCAAAATATTCGCAATGACATGGTCTATCCTTGTGCCTGTCGCACCAAGTATAGTGATCTTGTCCATCCCGGCATCCAAAGCTTTCGTGAGCGCAGCCTCTGTATCGGTATCATCCTTTTCCGGCAGGAGCTTTTCTAAAACCGACTTATTCTCTTCAGCCATTTTTTTTGCAAAAGAAAAGGTCTCTCCGTCAGCTGAATCAAAGTCGCCTATAATAAAGTCCGGAACTATACCAAGGCGCATTAAAGTTTCCAGTCCCCTGTCTGCCGCTATGATAAAGCTGCTGTCTCCCGGAACGGACTTACTTTCCAGTATGTCAGGCATAGCCTTTTCTTTTATTACTTTCTCGATCAATCCGGCATCTGAGTTCCCTCCGGACACTATCACGCAATCCATCACATACGCTCCAGAAAGGCTCTTACATTGTCACCTATATTTCCGTTAAATACAGCAGACCCCGCAACAATTATATTGGCGCCGGCATTCAGAACAGAGTCGATGTTTGAAAGTTTCACTCCGCCGTCTACTTCTATATCAGTTCTGGTATTTCCGGCATTGTCGATCATGGCTCTAACGGCTTCGATCTTATCAAGAGTGTATGGAATGAATGACTGTCCTCCATAGCCGGGATTTACAGACATCAGAAGGACCATGTCAAGTTCCGGCATGATATATCTCAGTGTCTCAGGACTTGTCGCCGGATTCAGAGCCACTCCTGCCATCACGCCCGCATCTTTTATCATATGGACCGTACGATCGAGATGAACGCAGGCCTCCTCATGAACGGTTATGATATCCGCGCCGGCATCGGCAAATGATTTTATTGATCTGTCCGGATCTTCAACCATGAGATGCACATCGAGTATCTTATCAGTAATGTTTCTTATTGCACGAACCACATCCGCCCCAATCGTAATAGGCGGTACAAAATGTCCGTCCATGACATCTATATGAATGTACTGCGCTCCTGCTTCATCACATGCTCTTATATCCCGCTCCAGATTTACAAAATCCGCAGACAGTATCGACGGTGCCAGACAATTCATTGCTTCTCTCCTCTCACTTTATCATCCGGGATCTTACCTTAATAATTGATGTTAAATTTTATATTCCTTCCCGCATTGTCATCCAGGATCTTATCATTGCTATTTCCTCTGCGTATCCATAAGCGTCATTCGGTGTCTCAAGAATAAAAGGAAGCCCCTGAAGACAGGGATGCTGCACGAGCTTTCTCAAGGCATCAGCTCCAATGTGACCTTTTCCTATCCTCTCATGGCGATCCTTATGAGAGCCAAGATCATTCTTCGAGTCATTTAAGTGGACAGCCTTCAGCCTTCCGAGACCTATTATCCTGTCAAATTCATCCAGAACTCTGTCAAGGTTACCGGCTATATCGTATCCGCTGTCCCATATATGGCAGCTGTCGAGAGTCACGCCTATTTTATCCTTCAATTCCACCCGGTCAATTATCGCTTTGATTTCTTCAAACGTACTTCCTATTTCCGTGCCTTTTCCGGACATAGTTTCGATAAGAACAGTAGTGGTCATATCTTCCTTCATGGCTTTATTAAGGCAGTCGGCAATGACCGGTATAGCCTCATCCGCTCCCTGTCCCACATGGGCTCCGGGATGAAAATTATAGTAATTTCCAGGAAGGTTCTCCATCCGCAAAAGATCCGACTCCATCATCTCCCAACTAAACCGTCTGGTTTCCGGTCTTGCTGCGCATACATTCATGGTATAAGGAGCATGAGCCACGACCGGTCCGAACCTGTGCTCTTTTAAAAATGTCATCAGCCCATCAGCATCTTCCTTGTTAATGCTCTTTGCCTGTCCGCCCCTGGGATTTCTCGTGAAGAATGCAAAAGTATTTCCGCCGAGCTGCTCCTCGGTCTCTCCCATTGCAAGTAATCCCTTTGCCGTAGACAGGTGATTGCCAATATATATCATATGCCGGTCACTCCTATCTGAATCTTTTTCGCTCCTTCAGGTCATTATACATAAATAAATAATCATAATATCTCGTCCTGTCTATAATACCTGATTCCAGCGCCTCCTTTACAGCGCAGTCCGGTTCACTTATATGGGAGCATTCCCTGTATTTACACTTTGGATAAAAAGGCATGAATTCAGGGAAGCAGGCGGTAAGACCGGCAGGATCCATATCAGGGATCCGAAAAGAACTGAATCCCGGCGTATCCAGAATATAGGAATCTTTTCCAATCTCTAAAAGTTCCGCATGTCTCGTTGTATTTTTACCGCGTCTGTTCTTTCTGGAGATTTCTCCCGTCTCCATATGTTCCCGCCCGGCAAGGTAATTTATTATGGTGGATTTTCCCGCTCCGGAAGGACCTGCCACAGCAGTTACCTGACCTTCTATGGCTTTTCTTACCTCCGAAAGTCCTATTTTGTCCCTTGCATCTGTCACAAAGGTTTTGTATCCGATCTTTTTATACCTGTCTGAAAGCTCATCGGCATATTCTTTCTTTGCCAGATCGGATTTATTGAATACTATAAAAGACTTTATATCATAGTATTCCATAGTCACGAGTATTCTGTCCAGAAGACTTATATCCGGATCCGGATCCTTCAGGGCAAATATTACCAGTGCGCAGTCGATGTTGGCAGCTGCCGGACGGATGAGAGAATTTTTTCTTGGAAGAATACTTTTTATATGACCTTTCAAAAGACCGTCTTCCGTCAGGCCGTCAATAATATCAAATGTCACAAAATCTCCGACCAGAGGGGACATTCCGTCATATCTGAACCTGCCCTTTGCGTGGCACTCCGTTATCTTATTATTGTCCGACACATAATAAAATCCTGCTATGCCTTTTATTATTCTGCCTTTCATAAAAATACCCGTCTTAAATTAATCCCGCCCTTTTATTAAAGAGCGGGATATGAATTAACTATATCAGTTTGCTTGTTGCTTCTTAGAGTCGTCGCCTTCCGGCGGATTTTGATCGTTACCTCCGGGTTCAGTCGGTGTAGTAGCCTCCTTTGGTCCGGAACTTACCACGATCGTGACAGTCGCTCCGCGGGATGCTCCTGTACCTGCCTCCTTTATTCTGATGACGCTGCCCTTCGGCACAGTATCGCTGTTTTCAGATACTGTAGTATAAAGGAGTCCTGCAGACTTGATCTTGCTTTCAGCATCTGAAAGAGACGCGCCCTGTGAGACTGACGGTACTGTGACCTTGCCCGAGCCGGAACTTATAACAAGCGTGACAGTGGAGCCGGCGGATAATTTCTTTCCTGCCTCATTCACTCTGATGGCGCTTCCTGATGCGACGGAGTCGCTTTCTTCAGAGACCGTATTTACCTTGAATCCTTTCCCCTGAAGCAGAGCCTTTGCTGAATCAGCTGACGCTCCCTCTGAGATAGAAGGAACCGTAGCAAGCTCCTGTCCCTGGCTGACTACAATAGTGATGCTGTCACCCGGCTGAGCTTTCTGGCCTCCTTTAGGATTCTGGCTGATCACGGTACCCTGCGCTACCGCGCTGTCATAACTGTATTCCACGTTCACTTCAAATCCTGCGCCGGTCAGAGCCTTCTTGGCTGCCGCCTCGCTCTGTTCGGTTACATCCGGAACTGAGGTCGTGCCTGAACCGGATGAGATCCAGAGCTTGATGGTCGAATTTTTCTCGACTTTTTTACCTTTCTTCGGCGACTGATTTGATACCTGACCTTCCTTGTATTTATCAGAAGATTCGGTTCCCATGACCTTGACTCCAAGATTTTCTTTCTTCAGAGCAGCCTTTGCTTCGGACTCAGTCATACCGAGAAGATCTGGAACTGTGATCTGCTTTTCATCTTTCTTTGTAGAGTTTTTTGTCTCCTCTGTCTTTTTGTCAGTATTTTTGGAACTGCTGCCGCCGAAATGGAACCAGCCCATGAAACTGCCAGCGAGATAAAGGATAATGATCGCTATGATCGCTGCAGCTGCGATTCCCATGATGGTGATGGCTTTCTCCATCTTGGGATTCATCTTTGTATCATCGTCGTAATCATCATCCGAATCTTCGTCCGGATCATCTTCATCAGAAAGAGGCTCCGCTTCTGCTTCTTCCGGAGCTTCCGTATTATCTCTGATCTCATCCAGCTCTTCCGGGGTGATCACTCTGGTCTTCTCGTTGTCATCCGGATTTATTTTTGTAATAAAATCCTCATCCGGCGTAAGGAGAGCCTTCTTCAGATCAATGAGCATGTCGCTCATGGAAGGATATCGCCTGTCAGGACTTTTCTGAGTTGCCTTCAGAATGATCTGTTCAAGAGCCACCGGCACGTCAGACACCAGCTGACTCGGAGGCACCATCTCTCCCTGCAGGTGCTGGATGGCTATCTGAACGGCAGTCTCACCATCGTAAGGCACACGGCCTGTTGTCATCTCATACATGACAATTCCAAGAGAATAAATATCAGATTGGGCAGTCACATAACCATTTCTGGCCTGCTCAGGAGACGCGTAATGAACGCTTCCCATCACATCAGCATTCATGGTATTTGAAGATGCCGCTCTCGCAATTCCGAAGTCAGTCACCTTCACCCGGCCGTCCTGAGATATTATTATATTCTGAGGCTTTATATCTCTGTGAATAATGCCCTTCTGATGAGCCGCTTCTATACCGCGTCCTGCCTGAATGGCTATGGAAATGACTTCCTTGTAATTAAGCCTTCCCTTTTTCTCTATGTATGTTTTAAGCGTGATGCCTTCGACATATTCCATTACAATATAATGCAGTCCGTTTTCTGACCCGACATCATATATATTCACTATATTCGGATGCTCAAGACCAGCTGCCGACAGAGCCTCCGCCCTGAACTTCTTGACAAAGGATTCATCCTCTGAAAATTCGGATTTCAGTACCTTGACAGCAACATCACGCTCCAGGACATGATCCAGGGCATGATATACATCAGACATGCCTCCAGATCCGATTTTTTCTATTATTTCATACCTGTCTGACAGAAATGTGCCGGTATCTAGCATATTGTCTCCTTATTATTCATATACAGATAAGGATGCATGATATATTGTCATTGCCACCCTTCTCATTTGCGCGTTCCACAAGAGCATTGGGAATATCGCAAAGCGCCATCCCGCTGTTCAGAAACTCTTTGATCTCATCATCTGTCAGCATATTCGACAGCCCGTCTGAACAAAGCAGAACCATATCGCCTTCGATCAGATCCTCTTCAAAGAAGTCTACCTCAATGTCTTTCTCGGCTCCGACAGCTCTTGTAATATAGTGCTTGTTGGGATGATGCCTGGCCTCGGATTCCATCATACGACCTTTTCTGACCATCTCTTCGACAAAGCTGTGATCATATGTCACTTGCCGTATTTCATTATTTCTGGCGACATAGAGTCTTGAATCACCGGCGTTAGCTGCTGTCATATGATTTTTTGAATCAATGGTACATGCCACAATAGTCGTGCCCATGCCCGTTTTGGTTTCATCTGACCTTGCCTCTTCGTATATTTCGCGGTTTGCCCGCTCGATCGCGCTCTTAAGCGCCTGAACCGGTTCGGAGATGCCGCTTCTTCTGATATCGTCAAGAACTATCTCGATAGTCCGCTCGGAAGCATAATCTCCTGCCTTGTAGCCTCCCATTCCATCAGCTACGATGAAAATGTCAGGCATCTGTCCTACAGGGAAGTCTTCCGCACAAACGATATCTTCATTCTGAAGCCTCTTCATTCCCTTATCTGTTTTCAGATAAAATGTCATATCAGTCTTGATTCCTCATGTATCTTCTTCTCAGCTGACCGCAAGCTCCATCGATATCACGGCCCAGTTCTCGCCTAATTGTAACATTTATGCCATATTTTTCAAGTTTTGTCCTGAAACGCTCCACTCTCATCCTGTCAGGCTCATGAAAGCCGGTCTCACGAACAGGATTTACCGGAATCAGATTTACATGACAGAGTATATTTTTTATCTGATCTGAAAGCAACTTTGCGTCTTCATCAGAATCATTTTCATCAGCCACCAGACTGTATTCGAAGGTGACCCTGCGGCCTGTGATCTTCGCATATTCTCCCGCCGCCTTGATCACATCAGAATAATCATATTTCCCGGCTATTGGCATAAGAGAAAGTCTCTTCTCCTGAGACGGAGCATGAAGAGACACGGCGAGAGTAATCTTCAGATCCTCTTTGGACAGATCTTTTATTCTGTCCACAAGTCCGCAGGTGGAGAGCGTAATGTTTCTCTGACTCATATTGCTGCCTTCCGGTTCTGACAGAAGCTTTATGAATCTGATAACATTATCATAATTATCAAGAGGCTCGCCTGTACCCATGATCACGACATTCGACACGCGTTCGCCTGTATCGCGCTCGATTGAATATACCTCTGAAAGTATCTCTGAAGTGCTTAGATTTCTGACCAGACCGCCGATGGTTGACGCACAGAATCTGCATCCCATCCTGCACCCAACCTGGGAAGAGACACAGACGGAATTGCCGTGATGATACCTCATGAACACGGCTTCCACCATATTGCCGTCCCGCATTGATAAAAGGTATTTTCTTGTACCGTCGATCGATGAGACCTGGCACTCTATTATGGATGGATCCGAAATAAATGCCTCAGCTGAAAGCCTGTCTCGAAGAGACTTTGGGAGATTTGTCATATCGGAAAAAGACGCTGCCTTATGAACGTGCAGCCATTCAAATATCTGTCTTCCTCTGTATTTCTTTTCTCCGAGTCCTGTTATAAATTCTAAAAGTTCATCAGGATACAATCCTAAAATATCAGTCATATCAATTTAAATTTCACTAAATCTTTTTAAATACCGCCACATAGAATCCGTCATGATCCATATCCGGGAAAAACTGTCTTTCTTTAATAAGATTAAAATTCTTATTTTCCTCAAGAATAAAATCTCTCATATTCTGATTTTCATCCGGCGTGACAGTGCATGTGGAATATACCATTATTCCGCCGGTCTTTAAATAGGGAATGGATGCTTTTAAAATATTTTGCTGAAGTTCAGACAGGGATATTATATCGGATTTTTTTATTCTGTTTCTTATTTCACTCTTATGACGGACTACTCCAAGCCCTGAACAGGGAAGATCCGCTATAAGGATATCAGCCTTGTCTCTAAGTGTCGGATCAAAATTTCCGGCATCAAATACTTCTGTCCGGATAATATCAGAGAGCCCCAGCCGATTTATGTTTTCCTTAATAAGCTGCGTTTTCTTTTCAGACTTGTCTCTTGCGATTATTTCCGCCTTTTTTATCCCCGGATCCATTCTTAAAAGTTCTGCAAGGTCAATGCTCTTGCCGCCGGGGGAGGCGCAGACATCTATGGCAGTAAGCTCTTTTTTCTCTTTATTACATTCCCGCCAGGAAGAGTACGCCTCCTCGGCCGGTATCATGGAGCTTAGATCCTGAACGTACATATTTCCGGATCTGAATTCCGGCAGATGAGATATGTCATGGATATTATGAAGGATAAGCGCCTTCCCGGTCTCTCCTGTTCCGGAGACAGAAGGTATAATGGCAGGCTCAGCCAATATTCCTTCATTCGGAAGCGATTGCAAAAGGTCATCCGCTCCTGCAATGTATCTCATAACACGAACCGTAGTCGCATCATCGCCGCCACCCGGTATTATCCCGTCAAGATCCATGTCAGGATATGCTGACTTCCACATATCAATGACAAATGACGGCATATTGTATCTCGCTTCATCTGTCCGGGGCTCAGGCTCTTCTCCTTTGTCCTTCATTCTCAGATAACCTCTCAGGACTCCGTTAACAAAACCTGAAAGATTCTTTACATATCTCTTTGAAAGCTCTACTGCCTCATTCACAGCAGCTCTGTCAGGAACGGAATCGAACCACCTGATCTCCGAGATCGCCATGAGAAGAATATTCCTTACGGCAGGTTTCATTTTAGCGGGCGGCAGACTCGAAACCTGAGAAAGACAGTCGAGAAGCTCATATCTCCGTTCGGTTACGACACGGATGAGCCTCTCGGCATACTGCCTGTCTCTTTCATTCAAATCTTCAAGCTTATGGCTGTGATCATATCTGAATCCGTTCTTCTCCAGAGAGAGCAGTATGTCAAGAACGGTTCGCCTTGTATTATTCATTCCTGTTACTTTAGTATCCTGACAGAACCTATAACAGGCAGCTCTTTAAAATCACCCTGAGCCGCGTTTATTATTCCCATGATAAAGAGAATTAAGAAGAAAAGGCTGATTATACCTGAAATTAAAGCACCCAGAATTGGGATAAAACATAATAATCCGCCGACGATTCCACCGACAAGTGAAAATAGATTTAATACAAGCGCCTGATTCGCGTGGAATCTTACAAAAGGATCTCTCTGGTCTCCTGCCAGTACCGCAATCAGAAAACCTATCCATGTGATGTATGAAACTATTGCCATGCCGCCGTTTGGTCCCGAATATTTTCCTCCTACATAGCTTTCGTAAGAAGAGTTCTGTTGATTACCCCAGTTCTGCTGTTGATTACCCCAGTTCTGCTGACCATTTCCCTGAGCATTCCAGCTTCCGCTTTGCTGAAATCCTGCTCCATAGCCGGTACCTGCCCCGCTGCCGGATCCCGATGTAGCATTTGTCGTGCTGCCGCTGCCGCTTCCTGCACTCTGCCCCGGCTGGGGAGCTCCGCAATGATTGCAGAATGTGGCATTATCCATTAGTTCCGCGCCGCAAGTTACACATTTTTTCATCTTGTTCTCCTTTTTATATTAAAGACTCCATTGTAACCCTTTCGATCATTCCGTTCTGGTTCTGGAAAAAATATCTCCCGGCAGAATCTTATGTCCTCTCAAAAATTCGCCTGCGCTCATCCTGACCTTGCCCTCCAGCTGCACAGTGGTCAGGGCTAATATGGAATCACCGGTCTTTACATATATGGCTCTCTCGTCCGTCGACACCACTGTACCGCAGGGAATATCAGGAATGCCTGAGAGACCATCCGGTCTCAACTCCCTGTCCGACTTCCAGATCTTTATCATCTTTCCGTTCATGTATGAATAAGCCGATGGCCAGGGATTCAGTCCCCGGATAAGATTGTAAAGCTCTCCGCCGGTTCTTTCCCAGTTGATATTTCCCATCTGCTTTGTAAGCATCCCGACGTGAGTCGCCTCATTCTCATCCTGGGGCTTTGGAACAACAAGTCCCTTCTCTATGTCAGACAGAGTCTTTACGCAAAGCCTGCCGCCCACATCAGCAAGGAGATCAAAAAGCTCTCCTCCTGTCATTTCAGGTCCTATCGGCACCCTTTCCTCTTCCAGAATGTCTCCGTCATCAAGACCGGGTCCCATCTGCATCGTAGTCACTCCGGTCTCTTTGTCTCCGTTTATTATGGCCCACTGGATGGGAGCAGCACCGCGGTACTTCGGCAGAAGGGAGGCGTGTACGTTTATGCAGCCGTATTTTGGAATGTCAAGAATAGCCTTCGGCAGGATCTGCCCGTATGCCGCGACCACTATCACATCAGCTCCGGTCTCCTTGATTTTTTTAATGCTTTCATCAGACCTTACTTTTTCCGGCTGATATACTTCTATGCCGTTTTCTATGGCGCATTCCTTCACCGGTGGATACTGAAGCCCGCCTTTTCTGCCTCTCGGCCTGTCAGGCTGGGTCACTGCAAGCGCCACATCATGTCCTTCCGAGATGAGAGCCTTAAGTGTGCTCACTGCGAAATCAGGAGTCCCCATAAAAATAATCTTCATATTACATACCTCAGGCGTCGAAATTTTCTTCCCCGCCCTCAGGCGTGATATCAATCAGATCTCCTTCGACCTTCTCTGTATACATGTGTCCGTCCAGATGGTCTATCTCGTGGCAAAGCGCGCGTGCGAGAAGCGCAGTGCCCTCAACCTTTATATCCTTCATCTCACGGTCTTTTGCAGATACTATCACATGCTCCGGTCTGGTAACCACGCCTACCTTATTTGGCACCGACAGACAGCCCTCCTGTCCCGTCTGTTCACCGTCAGACTCTTCTATGACGGGATTTATTAAAACAATGGGTCCGTCTCCCACATCTATTGTCACGATTCTCCTAAGCACACCTACCTGGACAGCAGCCAGACCGACTCCGTTTGCATCGTACATAGTTTCCAGCATATCGGAGATCAGCTGATCAAGGTGAGGAGTCATCTCCTTTACCGGTCTTGAGACTTTTTCAAGGATAGGATCTCCTTCATATCTCAGATTGCGTAATGCCATCAAAAGCTCCTTCTAATACATTTACATTTTTCATTTATTTTATCACATTGACATAAAAGTCGCAAAAACCGGCAGAAACTACTGGGGATCGAAGTCAAACCATATGGCCGCATCTGACCAGCCCCTGTCTTCTCTTACAAAAATCCCGGTCTCATCAGAAATTTTTATTAACACGTCATAATCATTATCTTTTATATAAATGCTTTTCCGGTATTCATCCTTCAGCTTCGCGATCACATCATCGTCAGGACCAAGCACCCTTGTACCTTTGAACTTTTCCGATATAAAGCGAGCTACATCAGCTGCCTTCCTTTCAGCCTTTTCCTCATCAGCTGACGTTATTAATATATGTAAGAGATGTCCCTCAGGCGGATAGTGCATAAGACGGCGGAAAGAAATTTCCTCCTTGTAAAAAGCCATATAATCGCTTTCTGCTGCCGCCTTGATACTGTAATTATCAGGCTGATATGTCTGGATCACGACAGCTCCCGGAGTCTCTCCCCTTCCGGCTCTGCCTGCTGCCTGAGTGATCATCTGATAAGTCCGTTCTGCTCCTCTGAAGTCAGGAGAATTAAGAGACAGATCCGCCGCAAGTATCCCTACCAGTGTAACTTCCGGAAAGTCATGCCCTTTTATTATCATCTGTGTTCCCACAAGTATATCAGCCTCATGGTGCATAAATTTTTTTATTAAATTATTATAGCCGTCCCTGCCCCTGGTAGTGTCGGCATCCATCCTGATGACGCGGGCGCCTGGAAAGATCCTTTTCGTCTCTTCCTCAACTGCCTCCGTCCCTGCTCTGAATCCCGCTATATACGGCGAGCCGCACCTGGGGCATACTCGCGGTACAACCTCCTTATGACCGCAATAATGACAATGAAGAAGGCCGTCCTTATGCAAAGTCATGGATACGCTGCAGTGAGGGCACTTAATGCTTTCTCCGCACGACCGGCAGCTGACGAAGCCTGATATTCCCCGCCGGTTTAAAAAAAGTATGACCTGCTGTTTTTTTTCAAGGCGGTCATTAATTAATTCTCTAAGTCTTCCGGAAAAGATCGACCTGTTTCCAAGCCGAAGTTCCTTTCTCATGTCACTAAGAAAAATGCGGGGAAGCGGTCTATCCATGACTCTTCTTGACATGGTGAGCATCTTGTATTCACCGTCAAGCGCCTTCTTCATGCTCTCGACAGATGGCGTGGCTGAACCGAGTACCACATAAGCTCCTTCGAGCCTGGCTCTCTCCACCGCCACGTCTCTCGCATGATACCTGGGACTGATTCCGCTTTTATAAGAGCTCTCGTGTTCCTCGTCAACTATGATAAGGCCGAGGTGTTGAAATGGAGTAAAGAGCGCGCTCCTCGGTCCTATCATGACCCTGCAGCTGCCTGATTCTGCCCGGTCGATCTGATCTTTCCTCTCGCCGTCAGACATTCTTGAATTGATAACTGAGACCAGACTTCCGAATCTGTCCTTGAACCTGCTGACGGTCTGGTAAGTGAGCGCTATCTCAGGAATAAGGACTATGGCGTCGCCGCCTTTTTTAAGACAGTCGCTTATCAATTCCATATAGACTTCGGTCTTGCCTGAGCCAGTGACTCCGTAGAGCAGATAGGTGTATCTCTTTCCAATGCTCAAGTCGGTTTTTATGGTTTCTGTCACAGCCCTCTGCTCATCATTAAGGGCATGGGCCTTCCCGCCGTCTCCAAAATCTCTGATGGCATCCCTGTATACTCTCCTGTCAGAAACACTCGCTATCCCGTCAGATTCAAGTTTCCTTATCACAGCTGATGAGATGCCGTTTTCCTTTGTGATGAAAGACCAGGGCAGGCTGTCTTTTCCGGCCAGGAGGAGCTTTATGAGTTCTGCTCTTTTCATGGACGGACGGGAAAGTGATGACAGTCTTTCAAGCTCCTTTTCTCCCGCTTCATGGGATGTGAGACTTACATACTTCTCTCTTTTCTCTGCCGCATGATTTCTGGCGGGAAAGACAGTCTTCAAAGCCTGATTCAGGGTGGAGCCGTAATGGGAGCTTAAATAGAAGGCAAGCGAGACCAAAGTATCATTTTCCGAAGGGCTCTCATTTGACACGGATAAAAGCGGACGGATCCTGTCAGGATCTATCTTCGGCTTATCAGTAACAGTTACTATTATCCCTTTTATTTTTCTCTTGCCGAACTGTACACAGACACGGGTTCCGGGCAGAGCCCTGTCCTCGATTTCAGCCGGTATTGAATACTGAAAGGTCTTATCCAGCTTCTCAAGACTTATATCTATTACTATATCCGCATATTTCATATATCAGACCAGGCCGGCAGCTGCCGCGGCGTTCATTATAAGTTCTCTCTCATCCATATGATGCTTTACTCCGCATATTTCCTGATAATCCTCGTGGCCTTTGCCGGCGAGCACTATCACATCTCCCTTTTCGGCATTTTTCACTGCCCACTTCACGGCTTCGGCGCGGTCAGGGATCTTCACATATTTCCCTGACGTCTTTTTTATTCCGGTCTCGATATCCGCTATTATGTCCTCCGGCTTTTCGAAGCGGGGATTATCTGATGTAATGACCGTGAGGTCTGAAAGTTTTCCCGATACTTCGCCCATCTCGAATCTTCTTAGCTTTGACCTGTTGCCTCCGCAGCCGAATATGGTGACAAGCCTTGCGGGATCATATTCCTTCAGAGTCGTAAGGAGAGACTCAAGCGCCACGGCATTGTGGGCATAATCGATCATGATCGAAAAATCATCAGAAATATGGACAAGCTCAATGCGTCCCTTTACATATATGTTTTTAAGCGCCTTCTGAACGTCAATTAGCGGCACGCCGTATTCATGTGCTACCGCAATAGCAGTAAGCGCATTATATACAGAAAAGCGTCCCGGCTGATCCACATAGATATGTCCATTCTCTTCTCCGGATATATCAAAAGATATGCCCAGGCGTCCAGGAGCGTATTCAAGCTTTAAATCAGAAGCCAAAAGATCTGCATTTCCATTCATACCGAAAGTCCTTACCCGACATCCGCTGTCTCCTCTGACATTCTCCCAATGCGGATCATCGGAATTAAAGATGCCTGTCCTGCATTTCTTGAAAAGCAGTCCCTTGCAGGAAAGATATTCCTCAAATGAAGCGTGCTCATTCGGACCGATATGATCGGGCGAGATATTTGTGAATACTCCTATGTCAAAAGGAATGGCGTCTGTCCTCTTCATCTTCAGTCCCTGAGACGAGACTTCCATGACGCAGTGGCTGCAGCCCTTGTCCGCCATCTCTCTGAAGGCTTTCTGTATCACATATGATTCCGGAGTAGTATTGCCTGACGGAGTCATTACTCCGTCGATCAAAGTGCCGATAGTACCGATAAGACCTGTCTTATAGCCGGCATCCTCGAGTATCGACTTCACCATAAAGGTTGAAGTGGTCTTGCCCTTTGTACCTGTGATCCCTATGATATGAAGATTTTCGCCGGGATAATCGAAATATGCGGCAGACATCCAGGCAAGCGCCTCTCTCGTATCAGAAACAAGATAGAGCGCCGTGCCTTTGCATTCCTCCGGAAGCGTCACGGGTTCTTCAGCTACTATAAGCCTTGCTCCCTTCTCCGCCGCTTCAGCCGCAAACTTATGGCCATCGAATGAAGCGCCCTTAAGGCATACAAAGGCGCAGCCCTTAATGATTTTTCTCGAATCATATATTACATCTTCGATGTCTCCGGACAGATTTCCGGACAAAAGTTTTCCAGGAACATGCTCCAGAATTTTTTCTATATTTTTCATATATCCCTCCAGACAGCAGTCAGCTGTTCATAGTAGCGTTTCTGTTATTAGCCCTTACACGCTCGAATTCAAGCTCATCCTCCATGGTGACTGCTGCTCCGTTTTCGGTAAAATACTGTTTGTACCAGAGCAGGAACATGTATACCACCCAGATATGTCTGGCATAGTCCATCTTTCCTTCCTTATGGTCATCAAGGAGCTTTACAAGTTCGTCCGTATTGAAGAAAAGTTTAGCGTTGTCGCTCTCGAATTCCTCACGTACAATGTTCGAATACTTCTCGTCTCTAAGCCATACCCTTATCGGCACGGGGAAACCAAGTTTCTTCTTCTCTGCCTGGGTATGAGTCAGATATCTGTTTGCAACTTCCCTGAATGATATCTTTGTATTATCGCTGCTGATCTTGTCCTCAAGCCTTATCGTCCTCGCGAGATCGAAGACCTTTCTGTCAAGGAAGGGCACCCTGCTCTCGATCGAATGCGCCATCGACATTTTGTCAGCCTTTAGGAGAATATCTCCAATAAGCCAGAAATTAAGGTCAATATACTGCATCTTTTCAGTGTCCTTTAATCCCTTGACCTTGTCATAATAAGGTTTCGTGAGCGACTGTGGTGTAAATCCCGGAGTATAGTGGCGAAGCACCTTCTTCCTGAGTGCCATGCTGAAGACATTCGCATTTCCTATGAAGCGCTCTTCGACGGTCTTCGACCCTCTGATCAGGAAATTCTTTCCCTTCGGATGACCAGGCACCTTCGATGCCGCCGAAGCCAGAAATCTTCTCAGCCCAATGGGCAGCTTCTGGTATCCGCCGAGACTCATGGGCTCATGGTAGATATTGTATCCTCCGAAGAATTCGTCCGAACCCTCTCCCGAAAGGATGACCTTTACATCCTTTGCGGCCTCGCGGTCAACAAAATAAAGGGCTGACGCCGATGCGTCAGCAAGCGGCTCATCCATATAGTACTGGATTCTCGGCAGCTCGCTCCAGTACTCGTCCGTGGATATCACCTTGCTGATGTTTTTGATACCAAGTGTCTCTGAGAGTGCGGAAGCATAAGGGATCTCATTGTATTTCTCATAATCGAATCCGACTGTGTATGTCCTGCCGCCGCCGAACTGAGTCGCCACATAGCTTGAATCCACGCCGCTTGAGAGGAGAGACGCGACCTCTACGTCTGACACCATATGATACTTTATTGAGTCTTTTAGCACGCTGTCTATCTCATCAAGGAGAGTCTCGTGATCCACAGGCTCAGCAGACGGTGTAAGCATGGGGTCAAAATATCTCACTATATTCTCATGACCGTCTTTGAATGTCATGTAATGGCCTGGCATGAGCTTATAGATGCCTTTGAAAAATGTCTCAGGCAGGACTGAATACTCAAATGAAAGATACTGCTCCAGCGCCTGCAGATTTACCTCACGATGATAAAGGGGATACTCCAGTATGCTCTTTATTTCCGAAGCAAACACAAGCTGTCCGTCAATGATCGTATAGTACAGCGGCTTGATCCCGAACATATCTCTGGCGGCGAAAAGTTCTCCTGTCTCATTATCCCAGATGACAAAGGCAAACATGCCGCGCAGCCTGTCGAGAAGCTTCACTCCCCATTCCTCGTAGCCGTGAATAAGCACTTCCGTATCCGAGGCGGATCTGAATTCATGTCCGAGAGGCAGAAGCTCATCCTTCAGTTCTTTATAATTATATATCTCACCGTTAAATACACAGACTATCCGCCCATTCTCATTTTTCATCGGCTGTCTGCCATTGTCAGTCAGATCTATGATCGACAGTCTCCTGTGACCGAGTGCCACGGATTCCGTGATATACTGTCCGCCGCCGTCAGGTCCTCTGTGTATCATACGGTTCATCATCCTTGTCAGGACATCCTCCTGATTTACATTATGCCCTGTAAAGCCACAGATTCCGCACATATTATCTCCTCTCTTAAGAAAAAGATCCCGCGCCGCATGGCATGAGATCCTCCATTGAATCGTACCGTTTATAGGGTGAATTATAATACACGCAGGATCATTCTACAAGGCGCGTCGCTTTGACACTACCGGTTCTATCCTATATAATTGAAAACCGGAAAGTCGGACAGATGATCGCTGGCGATTCATTCGCGAGAGGAAAGTCCGGGCTTCACAGGGCAGGGATGCCGGATAACGTCCGGCGGAGGCGACTCCCGGGAAAGCGCAACAGAGACTTAACCGCCGGCATATGCCGGTAAGGGTGAAAAGGCGGTGTAAGAGACCACCGGGTATCTGGTAACAGGTGCCGCACTGCAAGCCCCATCCGAAGCAAGGCCTAGACGGAACGTACGCTGCCCGCCAGTTCCAGGTTGGCCGCTTGAGGCATATGGCAACATATGTCCTAGACAGATGATCATCCGAGACATAACCCGGCTTACAGTCCGGCTTTCTTTTTAATTTGCAATTACATTGTCCTGTCTGACCACCACTCGCATACTTTTCATGCGTGGCGATTGTCACGAGAAACCGGAGCAGCAAATGAATCCACGTTTTTTCAGATGGATGTCCGGCAGAAATGGAATCGACACGATATCGATCACATCGCTGTCCGCCGGTACGATCCTTTGCATCATAACTGCATTTACTAAAAATCCCATTTTGTATCTTGTCTCCGTTGCTTTTTTCCTATATGCAATTTTCCGTATACTTTCCGGAAACGTACAGAAGAGAAGATATGAAAATCAGCAATTCCGTTTGTTTTTCATCTCTACAGGCAGCTTTATAAAAAACTTCGGCTGGAAGACACGCGCTTTCTTTACGGAATTTGGGCGCAAGATCCGCTACGGGTGGAGACAGAAAAAGGATCCCTACCGTATCTTTTTGTGTCCCGGCTGCGGTCAGAAGGTCAGGGTTCCCAGCGGCAAGGGAAAGATCAGCATACATTGTCCGAAGTGCGGCAGAGATTTCATAAAGAAGACCTGATTCTTCTGAAAGGATTAATATTTGTTTGGATATATACGACCCGACAAAAATTCGCTGACGGATGAAGAAAAAGAGATTTACATAAGCTATTACTGTGGCATCTGCCGGAAGCTCCGCGCCATATCCGGTCTGAAAGGTCAGATGCTTTTGAATTTCGACGTCACTTTTCTGGCTCTTCTCCTCGCAGGTCTCTATGAGCCCGACGAGATGACTGAAGTCAGGCGCTGCAATATAAATCCTCTTCTCAAGCGCCGGATGACAGACAGTCCGATCATGGATTACGCTGCCTCAATGAATATTCTCCTGTCATATTACAGTCTTATGGACAAATATATAGACGATGGCAGCAGGATCAGCAGGAATATGGCGAAATCTATCCGCGCATCAGCCGACAAAGTTTTTTCAAAGTACCCTCGTCAGACAGCTGCTGTTAATAATTTTATTAAAAATCAAAGAGAGGCCGAGGAGAGATGTGAAAAGGGAATTTCTGCCGTAGCTTCGCTGACGGGAATAATGCTTGGAGAGATTCTTTGTCTTAATGATAATGATTACTGGAATGATTCTCTCAAAAGCATGGGCTATTCACTGGGAAAATTTATTTATGTCATGGATGCTTACGATGATCTTATCAGAGATATGAAGAGCGGAAATTATAATGTTCTTATTGATAATTATCTTAATTCGCCTTCATTCGAAGTATCCCTCCGACAGTATCTGAAAAGCCAGATGGCTGACGCTGCGGCGGAATTTGAAAGACTTCCGGTAATCAAGAACGCCCCGGTAATCAGGAATATCCTCTACTCAGGCGTCTGGATAAAATATGATTATATAAACAGCAAAAGATCAAAAAGCAGAAAAAAGCCGGACAGAACGGAGAAATAATGGATCCATACAGAGTCCTTGGAGTCACGCCTGACGCGAGTGACGAAGAAATAAAAAGAGCCTACAGAAAGCTTATACGCCGCTATCATCCTGATTCCAACATAAATAACCCCGATAAGGAAAAAGCCGCCCGGATGTTTGAAAATGTTCAGAAGGCTTATGACAGCATCATGAACATGCGGAAGGGAGACAGGTCATACAGCTATTCAAACGAGACAAATAATTACGGTGAATCTGATACTGACAATTTTCTTCGCGCGGCAGCCAATTATATCAACGCCGGTTATTATCAGGAAGCCCTGAATGCCTTGAATAACGTCAGCCCTCTTACCAGAGGAGCCGAATGGTACTATCTGGCTTCGGCCGCCAGCGCCGGAATAGGTGAAAGAGATATCGCCATATCATATATACAGCACGCCCTGTCTTATGACCCGAACAATATCAGATACATTCAGCTTAAAAACCGGCTGGTAAACGGCTCGCCTTTCGGAGGATATTACGGCAACAGTGACGCCTCGGGATGGTATGACTATAATTCCGGACAATACAAAAGGAGTTCAGGAATGAGCGCAATGCCCGTCTGCCTCGAACTCCTGTCGGATGCTCTGTGCTGCTGCTTTTTCTTCTAATTAGTATCTAATTAAAACTTCCCACATTTCATGGATCATCTTCGTTGCAAGGATTCATTCGCTTTTTGCCAAGAGATGTCACAGTGGTGGCTCACAAGGCGCTTGCACATGTAACACCACTTCGTGCTGTTACAATAGCTCTCAGCTAGCGTGCTCGCTCACGACGAAAAACACAATGTTCGCCACCATCTGTGCATTTCTTGGCAAGCTTCCATGAATCCTTGCAACGAAGTTTTTCATTATTTATGTGGGAAGTTTTAGTAACTAAAACTTCCACTCACTTTATGTATTTTTCGTCGCAGTATCTGCATCTGTATACTTCATTCTCTTCATCCGCGAGGTAGAATACCTGGTCAAGTTCCTGCTCTATTGTGGTTATGCAGCGGGGATTATGGCAGCTGATGACATTTCTCACTTCGCCAGGAAGTGACAGCTTCCGCTTCTCTACTATATTATTGTCACGGATGATATCGACCGTAATATTATGATCGACAAAGCCCAGCACATCCAGATCTATGGAACCGAGAGGGCACTCTATTTTTAATATGTCCTTTCTTCCCATCTTATTTGAAGTCACATTCATAATGACTGCGACAGTATAGCCTCTGTCCTTCAGACCAAGGTAATCATATACTTTTAAGGCTGTGCCGGCCTTTATATGGTCGAGGACATATCCCTCGCGTATGCCGGAAATATTTAGCATAGTGCCTCCTAGCGTGATATTACAGTTTGCAACATCACTTCGTGATGTTACATTATTAATTGATGCAAGCGCATTTGAAGTGCAAACTTCGTTTGCTTGCGCTTGCACTTGCAACATCACTTCGTGATGTTACAGTATTAATTGATGCAAGCGCATTTGAAGTGCAAACTTCGTTTGCTCGCGCTTGCACTTGCAACATCACTTCGTGATGTTACATTATTTCTAATAGCGTCAGTATCAGTGCCTCACGCACATAGACCGCATTCTGTACCTGCTGGAAATACATAGCTCTGGGGTCTTGATCCACATCGACGGAGATTTCATTAACTCTCGGCAGCGGATGGAGAACCATCATATGCTCACGTGCCAGCCTCATCATATCTTCTGTCAGGATATAATAGCCTTTCATGCGGAGATATTCTTCTTCGTTGAAAAACCTCTCCTTCTGAATTCTCGTCATGTAGAGAATATCAAGATCCGGCATGGCGTCCTCAATTTTTTCCATCTCCTTATATGGCACATTATTCTTTTCCAGCACATCGTTTCTGATGTAGTCGGGTATTCTCAGTTCCTGAGGAGAGATAAGGACAAAGCGTATGCCCGGATATCGTACAAGCGCTTCTATCAGAGAATGCACTGTCCGGCCGAATTTCAGATCGCCGCATAGACCTATAGTAAGATCTCTTATATTTCCGTTCAGGGTTCTGATTGTATAGAGATCTGCGAGCGTCTGAGTCGGGTGCTGATGGCCGCCGTCTCCTGCGTTAATGACCGGAACCTTGCTGTGAAGCGATGCCACATAGGGAGCGCCTTCCTTGGGATGGCGCATTGCTATTATGTCTGCATAGCACCCGACTACGCGTACAGTATCTGATACGCTCTCGCCTTTCGAGGCTGATGAAGAAGCCGCGCTTGAAAAACCGAGCACCTTGCCTCCCAGATTCATCATTGCCGCCTCAAAAGACAGCCTGGTTCTCGTACTTGGCTCATAGAACAATGTAGCCAGCCGTCTGCCTCTGCATACTTCAGAATATTTATCCGGATTCTTCTCGATATCAGCCGCCAGATCCAGAAGTTCTTCCGTTTCTTCTACAGTAAAATCCAGCGGATTCATTAGATGTCTTGGCATTAAGACTCCTTTCAAATCATGTCCGAACATAATTCTATTAAGTCAGGAATCAAAAATCAAGACAAGCCATACTATCTTTTTGCATTTTCTCCGTGCCTTCGTCAACGGATCGTCAACGGATCGATGCGTCAAATCTGAAATGATCACGATATGTATTTATCGTTTTGCGATATATTTATATTGACAAATAGTATGAATGGTGTATGCTTATTTCAGCCGGTGACAGCCCCGGGTCCAATTACTTTTGACACATAAAATTAAAAGGAGATTAAAATGACTGAGAAAGACAGACAAAACAATCAGCGTCGGCTCGCTTTATGGATGAAGCTTACGGCTTCGGTACTGGCAATTCTCATAATACTTGGTTTGATTTTTCTTTATTATTATTCATATAAAAGTCTCGGTCCTGAAGCTGATGATATAAGAGCCTTTTCATTTTTCCCTGCCGTCACAGGAACGATATCCATTTTTATCATCTTCATTTTTGGAAAAGTCGCGTCAGAAATTGGCAGAGGCAACAGTTTTTCAATAGAAAATGTAAATTATTTCCGCCGTATGGCATGCCTTGGAGGAATCCTCTCCATCAGCTACATCGTCCGCCTGATCTATATATCAGTCTGCGGCAGAGCTACAATTTTCCGCACAGGATACTGCATCGTAATGTTTATTCTCGGAGCGCTCTTTCTCTCTATCTGTTATATACTCTCATGTCTCATCAAAAACGCTTATGAAATGAAGCTGGAAAACGATCTTACCATTTGATGAAAATAATGAGAAAAGGAGCATCTTATGATTGTAATAAATATAGACGTCATGCTGGCGAAACGAAAAATGAAGGTCGGAGAGCTGGCTGAGAGGATCGGCATCACAAACGCAAACCTGTCGATTCTGAAAAATGGAAAAGCAAAAGCGATCCGTATTGAGACACTTGACAAGATCTGCCGGGAGCTGGATTGTCAGCCCGGAGACATTCTGGAATACCGTCCTGATTGAAATAATAAAGGAGTCATCATCATGGAAAAAGAAAAAAAGCCATTTCAGATCCTCTTCCTGCCCTGCATTTTATATGCCTGCCTATTTGTATTCTGCCGTTATGAAAATTCCGCGTCGATTCTCTGTCCATTATGGATGGCAGGAACTCTGGCACTCGTCCACTATGTCATGAAAAAAACAGATCGGCCGGTACGAAAAGATATGATTTTCATAGAAGCAGTTATGATGCTTCTTTCTGTATCAGATTTTCTTACCTATAATTTTTTCATTGTGACCGTAAATAACATTTTCGCTGATTTCCTTCTTGTAATTGATCTTCTGGCCGCCTTCTATCCGGATAGGAAATGGGGAATCAGTCAGTGGATCCTGTCATTTTTCAAGTCGATCGCAGGTGCCATTTCAAGCTTCTCCGATCTTTTCGCTGATATAGAAGACAGCCTGAAAAACCGGAGCTCAAAGAGCCGGAAAACTTTCGCGGTCATAATCGGGATCCTGTCTGCCGTGCCGCTTACCGTCATCATTCTATTACTTTTGGCATCCGCAGATATGGTATTTAAAAAAATCCTTAAAAGCATTTTCTGCTTCCAATGGAGTTCAAGCGATACCTATCTTATCATTCTTGAATTTATCTTTGTTTTCCTGGCATCCTACTGCGGTCTCAGATTCTTCCTCAAAAATAAGGATATCGAAATCAATCAGAGAAAAAATATAAATTCCGATATGACTGCCGTGATCATCCTGATTCCGGTAGCCATCATCTATGTACTCTTCTCTGTTATTCAGTTTGCTTTCCTCTTTATCAGAAATCTGACTCTGCCGGCAGATATGACCTACGCCGAATACGCTCATCAGGGATTTTACCAGCTCCTCGCTGTAGTAATTATAAACCTGATACTCGTATTGACGATCACGGCGGTTTTCGGCAGAAGTAAGATAATAAAATGTCTTCTTACAATAATAAACGCCTGCTCTTTTGTAATGATAGCGTCAGCTTTCTTCCGGATCATGCTGTATATCAGCGTCTATCACCTGACAGAGCTGAGGTTTCTGGTGGTATGGGGTCTGACTGTAATGACTTTCTTATTCGTAATGATTACTGTTTACACCTTGAGAGCCGGATTTCCTCTGGCAAAAGCTTTCCTTATTGTTATAAGCGTATCATGGATCGTCCTGTCTTTTTCAAGGATGGATTATTGGATCGCTGATTATAATCTGAGTGCTGAAAAGAAGATCAGCTCAAATTATACAGACGATCAAAGTAAAAAGAGCGATCACTACTACCTCATTGAGCTTTCTGTAGACGCGGCGCCCGCAATAATGCGGTCAGGCGATACGGAACTAAAAAAAGACTACAGGGATAGTTATAAAGTAGTAAACGCCCTCGAACGCCGGGATTTCCGTCACATAAACCTCTCTATCGAAAAATGCAGGAGAGCCATCCGGTGATATTTGACTTACTATGGTAGAATAAGAAAAAATTCGTTAATCATTCTTCCAATAAGGAGTTTTTATGTTTACCGGCACTGCCTTTTCTCTGCTCCCTCCCGTCCTCGCGATAATCCTCGCATTGATCACGAAGCAGGTCTACCTGTCTCTATTCGCGGGTGTCATTCTCGGTTCGCTTATGATTGGAAATTTCCGGCTATTCCCTTCGCTTGAAATTCTTTATAAGCTGATGTCCGAAAATTTTGACGTGTCCATTATACTGTTTCTGATCGTACTCTCCATGGATATAGTTCTTATCCAGAAAAGCGGCGCCGCGGCTGCTTACAGCAAATGGGCATCGGCCAGGCTTAAGACAAAGCGCGCGTCACTGCTTGCCACATCTCTCCTTGGCATTCTGATCTTCGTCGATGACGGATTCAACTGTCTGACCATAGGCACTGTCATGCGGCCGGTCACAGACAGATACAAGGTCTCCAGAGCCAAACTCGCCTATATAATTGACGCTACCGCCGCGCCCGTCTGCATCATCGCTCCTGTATCGTCCTGGGCAGCTGCAATAAACTCCTATGTTCCGGACGGCGCCGGCATTTCAGGATTTCAGCTTTTTATGAAAACAATTCCATATAACCTCTATGCTCTTCTTACGATTTTCATGGTCTTTTTCACATCAGCTTCCGGATTCGATTTCGGACTCATGAAGCGCTACGAAGACCGGGCTCTGGCCGGAGATCTGGGTGTTCCTGAGAAAAATAATTCAAACCAGAAAGATCAGGAGGAAAACGAAAAGGTGACGGGACAGGGCGCCAGGCTTATCGATATGATACTTCCCATGATAATGCTTATAGTCCTGTCCATAGGCTTTATGTTCTACACGGGCTACCGTGCCGGGGGAAAAGGTCTGGTCGGATGCTTCGCAAACTGTAATTCTGCGGAAAGCCTTTTTCTTGCGGCGCTGATGGTTCTGATCTTCTTATGCATCTACTATCCCATCCGCCGTATCTGGCATTTTGGCGACATTATGGAAATCATTCCTGAGGGCGCCAAGCTTATGATTCCCTTCATGGTAATACTTGTCCTGGCATGGACTCTTAAAGGAGCGATCGGGAAACTGGAAGCAGGCGTTTTCATATCGTCCATCATGAAATCAGGCAGCAGCCTTACTCATTTCATTCCTGTGCTTTCATTTGCCATCGCCGTCTTCATATCCTTTTCATCCGGAACCAGCTGGGGGACATTTGCCATCATGGTGCCGCTTGTCATCGGACTCTTTACCGGGCAGAAAAATCTGTCACTTATGACAGTCTCCGTTGCAGCCGTCCTTTCCGGCGCCGTCTGCGGAGACCATATTTCTCCTATCTCCGACACCACGATCATGTCAAGCTCCGGAGCGCTCTGCCGTCATCTCGAACATGTCCGGTCCCAGATCCAGTACGCAATACCCGTAATAATCTCCTGCTTCGCAGGATTTATCATATCGGGATTTTCTGAAAGCCCCGTCCCGGGACTTATCGGATCGCTTGCAATGCTCCTTCTGATCCTCTTCATAATCAAGAGAACAACTAAAAAAACTTCCCGCATCAATAATCCTTGAAACGCGGGAAGTTTTAGAAAGTATCTTCAGTCTCACCTTTCCAGTGTGAGAAGGAGTGCCATCTTGAACCTGCCTTTTGCCGTCACGGCATGTAACCCACCGCGCGCGAAGCGGAAATTTTCTCCGGCCTTTATCGGATGATCCTGTCCTTCGTAAGTTATGACGCCTTCGCCATCCAGTGCGAAAATAATCGCATCTCCGGGAGCGGCATGCTCAGACAGCCCTGTTCCCTCATCAAAAGCCATTACGACAAATTTCATCTTGTCATTTCTTACAATGTCCATGTTTACGATCCTGCCATCCTGATATGGAACCAGGTCTGCCAGCCTGAACACTTCTCCAGGCTTTATTACGTTATTCATTTTATCATCCTTCCTTACTTCGATCTCTGTATATACGCAGGACTTTTCTGATCTCATGCCGACCGGCGTATCTAACGGCAAGACTGCCGTCTCTCCTGTCTTCAGCTCTATATCATCAAATCCCCTTCCGTATACCGTCATTTCTCCGCCATTTACATAGAGAAATTTGTGATAAGAATAGATCTCCGCGCTGATGTCCGTGTTCTCTGCGAGAGAGAATACAGTTATGACGGGATTTTTTTCATTTATCAAATCCGACACCGTGCATCCTCTGACCGGCGGCAGTTCCTTTTCAATCGAAAAAACTTTTCCTGCAGCATATTTCATGGCTGTCACGCTTCGCTTCCGAAGAAGAGTTTCAGGTCATCGTCTACAGTTCCGATTCCTGCGATACCGAAATTTTCTACGAGAACCTTCGCGACATTGGGGGAAAGGAATGCCGGAAGAGTCGGTCCGAGATGAATGTTCTTTACTCCCAGGTAGAGGAGAGCCAGCAGCACTATCACGGCCTTCTGCTCGTACCATGCAATATTAAATGCCAGCGGAAGATCATTGATATCATCAAGCCCGAAAATTTCCTTCAGCTTCAGGGCTATGAGAGCCAGAGAATAGGAATCGTTGCACTGACCTGCATCGAGTACGCGGGGAATGCCGTTGATATCTCCGAGATTCAGCTTGTTGTATTTGTACTTTGCGCAGCCGGCGGTCAGGATGACTACATCTTTCGGCAGCTTCTTTGCAAACTCGGTATAATATTCGCGTGATCTCTGCCTGCCGTCGCAGCCTGCCATCACCACAAACTTTCTGATTGCGCCGCTCTTTACAGCGTCCACGATCTTGTCCGCCAGAGCGAAGACCTGCTCATGAGCGAATCCGCCGACTATGGTTCCGGTCTCAATTTCTTCAGGAGCCCGGCAATTCTTTGCCTGCTCGATGATGGCTGAGAAATCTTTTGTCTCACCATACTCACCGTCTATATGTCTGCAGCCGCTGAAACCGGCAGCTCCTGTGGTCCAGAGGCGGTCCTTGTAGCTCTCGGCCGGAGGCACGATGCAGTTTGTGGTCATAAGGATCGGACCATTGAATTTCTCAAATTCCTCCTTCTGCTTCCACCATGCATTTCCGTAATTTCCGGCAAAATTCGGATACTTCTTGAATGCGGGATAGTAATGCGCAGGCAGCATCTCTGAATGTGTGTAAACATCGACACCCGTGCCCTGAGTCTGCTCCAGGAGCATCTCCAGATCGCGAAGGTCATGACCGGATACCAGGATACCGGGATTCTTTCTGACTCCGATATCTACTTTAGTAATCTCAGGATTGCCATAAGCCTCGGTATTTGCCTTATCGAGTAGAGCCATTCCCTCCACTCCGTATTTTCCTGTCTCCAGAGTCAGAGCGATAAGATCATCCACGGTAAGCGAATCATCCAGAGTTTTTGCGAGTGCCTCCTGGATAAATTTGTCCACTTCCTCATCATCCTGAAGAAGAGCATTGGCATGCTTTGAATACGCCGAAAGGCCCTTGAGACCGTATGTAATAAGCTCACGAAGAGAGCGGATGTCTTCATTCTCAGTAGCAAGAACGCCGACTACAGCAGCTTTCCTGTCATACTCTTCTCTGCTGCCGTCCCAGAGCGCGGCATCGGGAAGATTATCCTTATTTTCAAGCCCGGAAAGAAGCTTTTCCTTCACGGACAAAGTATTTTCAACAGAATCCAAAAGGACATCACGATCAAAATTTGCATTTGTAATCGTCTTGAAAAGATTTACTGTCACAAGGTGATTTACACTCTTGTCAACGGTCTTTCCCTCTGCACGGAGTCTGCAGGCCACGCTTGAAAGACCCTTTGTAACATAAATAAGGAGATCCTGAATGCGGGCAACCTCGGGCTTCTTTCCGCAGACACCGGAAATGGTGCAGCCCCTGCCGCCTGCTGTCTCCTGACACTGATAACAGAACATCTTGTTTTCCATAATATTTGCCTCCTGACTGGCTCATTCATTGTTGATGATATGATTATTGCACATGAGGCTGTCTGTTTATGTTGTGCGGACAACATTATGCAGGAGGTTTTTTAAAACCTTTCCAAGACTTGTTATTGCCGCTGTCACTACAACATTTTATATAAAAGTTCATAAAGTGCTTTTGCATCTTTTTCGGAAAGCTTTCCTTTTATACATTCACCGACATTTTTCGGCACATCGATTGCCTTTTTCTTTAAGTCGCGGCCCTTTTTTGTAAGCTTTATCTCTACTCTTCTCTCATCTTCGGCGCTTCGCTTACGGGTTAGAAATCCTTCCTTCTCCATTTTTTTAAGGAGAGGGGTAAGCGTGCCTGAATCCAGATAAAGTTTTTTTCCAAGTTCGCTGACGGTAATGTCATCTTTTTCCCAAAGTACCATTAACACTATGTACTGGGTATATGTGATGCCAAGGGGCTTCAGAAAAGGCGTATAGGCACCCGTCACCTTCCTTGCTGCCGCATATAGTGGAAAGCAGAGCTGGTTCTCCAATTTTAAAGCGTCCTCTCCTTTTATCTCAGTAGGAGACAGCTTTTTTATTTCGCAACTCACAGCAGCTCCTCCACAGAAGCCTTAACATCCTCCATATCTGCCGTCGGCTCGAAACGGCGAACCACATTTCCTTCTCTGTCGATTAGGAATTTTGTGAAATTCCATTTGATCTCCGAATTATTTTTATAATCAGGATCTATCTTTTTCAGCATGGCGCTCATCATAAACGCCTTTGGTCCGCTGCCGAATCCCTCAAAAGTCTTCTGACTCTTCAAGAACTTGTAAAGATCAAGAGCGTTCTCGCCATTCACATTGCTCTTCTTCATCTGGTCGAACTGAGTATGATACTTGAGCGTGCAGAATTCATGCACTTCGTCGTCCGTACCCGGCGTCTGTCCGGCGAACTGATTGCATGGGATGTCGATTATCTCAAGTCCCCTGTCATGAAAAGCCTCATATATATTCTCAAGATCCTTGTACTGTGGCGTAAAACCGCAGCCTGTTGCGGTATTCACAACAAGCACCACCTTGCCTTTGTACTGAGACATTGATATAGACTCGCCTTTTCTGTTCTCAACTGAATAATCATAAAAACTGCTCATTATATTTCACCTTTTTCTTTCTAAATAATTTTCGGTGCATAATAATTGACTGCTATTATATTGTGCCAAATTCATTATAGCTGCTTTTTATGATTTGTCAATTTTTCCTATATCTTTTTGTCAGTGCTCTGCCAGTCGGTCTCACCTTTGAACTCCCCTGACTTTACCTGCTGAACTTCCTTTGTGTACTTATTGGTTCTGTAAAGGCGAATTAGCTTAATACCTGAACCCCGATCCCATGCCTGTACCGTGATCTTTACATCGCCTGCCGTCCACTTTCCTGACTTGGATGCATAGATCATCACCTTGGGCTGTTCAACATCACGCCATGTCTTGTAACCGCAGCCCTTGCAGTGACGTACCTGCCATCCCGGTCTGTTATCATCGTCTTTCCATTCAGTAAAATGGTGATTATCCGTCTCTTTATGACCGCAGTCCACGCAGTTCCTGTGGTGAGTGGCATCGTTTTTATCGTCAATGTAGTCATAGCCGTTGGTCTGCTTATATTCGTGCGGTTTAGAATCAAGAACGGAATGATTACATCCGTACTGATTTCTCTGGCACTTTTTCTCATGGTGAGTTCCGGCATCCTCCCATTCTTTAGGCCAGATGTGACCGAGAGGTGAAGTCAGATTTCTATGTGAGCCGTCAGACCAAAGGTCATAGCCGCTCTCGGTACAGGTAGCGTGCACTGTCTCTACAAAATGAGTAATCACATCGTCATATTGTTTTTTTGTAATGCCGGTCAGATACTCATAGGTACCTGATCCATCGTCAATTCGCCAAGCACCGTTACGGTTCTGTGAAAATCGTTTATTATCAAGCCATTGTTTGACATCATTCCAATTCCAATCAGAATCTTTAGCATGTGCTGCATCTACTGCATCTCCAAGTGAAGATTTATTTACAACGGCAATATTTGCTGCCTGAAACGGCAGATTGTTTTCATCTTCACGTCCGGGACCAAAATCTTTCGTATTTGTATGCTGACCGTGTGTCCAAAGCACCTGCACATCATTACTATTAGCAGAAAAAGTCGTATAGATACAATTTCTGCCTTCATCGTATTTATAAGCTACTGTGTAATGTGTATGACCTGTCGTTGCTTCACCGGAGCGTGTAGTTCCATTATACTGCCCCGCATGTGCAGTAATTGGCTTTACCACGTTTGGAACGGCAACTGACGACAGGACTATGCTCATCGCCAATGCCATGTTCAGGATCGTCTTGAAAACCGTCTTTGGTTTCCCTTTTCTTGTTCGCATAAGTCTTTCCTTTCTAAAAAAAATATGAAAAAGTTTAGCCTTCATTTTTTATGAGTAAAACCTAATGAAAAAAATTATGTTCGCCTTGTTCTCATATTTTTATGAGTAAAACGGTAGGATTGTTTTCTCTGCGAACAAAAAAGAATCCTATCCAATGGTCAATGTCATTAAGTTAAGCCCTTAGACAAAGAAAAACCACTTCGTCATCCTTAATAGGAAAATGCGGAGTGGTTTTTTATTTTGGGGTTAAAAATTGATTTCTATGTTTTTAACATAGCCGCAAGGGCAACTAATGATAGTTCGTTCACCGTTCGAAGTCATCGTAATCTTTGGTGTGCCGTTGCACCTTGGACACTTCACGCTCACATATCCGTTTTTCTGTTGTTCCAGTCTGGCTTGCTTCGCTAACATAATTGATTGGCGTGATATTGTGGGTAATGTTCTTTTCTCCGTTTGAGTAACCATATACTACCTCCTTCATAAAATCATCCATTTCTATTAAGTGACCAAATTCTTTTGCTCTATAGATTGCATCCATTACAAGATTACTTTTATCTCTATCTGTAAGATTATGAGCTGTTTTTGCAGCGTTAATACTTGCTCTACATTCGCCTTGCCATATTGGGGTTGTGTGATAATCGTCTCCCTGCTCCATATCGGCTAAATACTCTTCTCTATATGGTCTATGACCAAAATACTCGTGTGCTAACACAGCACCAACGCTCATTAAATCCCTTGGGTGGGTAGAACCGTACTTCTCGTCAGGAAAAACATTTCTTGTTACATAAATCTTATCTTCGACAAAGTTATAGCAAGTGCTTAATGTCAAATGTTCTTCGTCGTTGAACACAAATACAGTTTCATCTGCTCCAATTCGGCGTATCTCCGATTTGACATAGTTTATTTCTTCTTCAGATAATGGCGTTTTAGATGTATCTCGCATCCCATTTGCCATATCTTTATCGTTGATTGATATTAGTCTTATCATATCTTCACTATACTCCTTTCTATCTTAATTTGCTATCCATATATTTGATGAGTCTAAAAGTCGTGGCTTAAATCCATATAAAATTTATTAAAAAATACAAATCGAGATGCTTTGCATCAAGAATCCGTCGGGAAATCCTTTTTACTTTTCTTAACTTAATGGAATTTTGGTCATAAAGAAAGAATCGACTCTTATCTTAATGACAGTAAGGTTCTTTTATTAACGATCTCAATCTAAAGACAGACCATCACGATCTTCTTCTGTAGGAGTTTTTAATTCCTTGGTTTTTGCCAGTGCTTTCTGCAAATCACGACTTACATTGTTTAGAAATTCCGAGATAGTATCGGAATCATCCAAAAGCTCCCCAATACTGTTCGAAGGGTTGTCTCGTCCATGATGTGGAATCCACACATCCGGATACTCATCAGGATCAAAATCATAAGCATACTGGCAAAAGCTATTAACAAAGTTTTGATCAATATCTTTGAGATCCACAGCTACTGTGAACAAAAATTCATTCTTAGTGAATGGCAGGCAAACTCCCGGAGCGTAAACTCTCAAATCAACATAACTGCAGTCTTTGCTGTCTGTGTAACAATCAACATTAATATCGTACAGTTCCAAAACATCCATAATCGTATCACCAAGGGAAAAATCAGCCATAGGTATATCCTTTCTATTTATAAAACTATGATTTTGCCATTTCATATTTTTTATGATTAAAATTAAAAAGGAAAGGTTTGCTCAAAAAATGGAACGATACTGAAAGTATCGTTCCTAGGAATGAGCCTTGAGTTCATTCCAAAAAGCAAAAAAAATAAGGCATACATCGGTATGCCTTATTCACTGTAAAAAATAGGAATTTTAACGAAATTTGATAATATTACCCTGTTCATCTCTAACAGGATTTCCGTTGTTATCTAATATTGTATAAGTTAATTGATTATCGTCAAACCCAGATGCATGAACATGAGAATATCCATGTTCTGCCGCATACGCCTTTACAGCCTTTCCAGCCGGTGTATTCCAAATATCAGTAGAATTTACTGAATCATCACCTACTTGTGTCTGGGGTTGTACTGATTGTGCTGATGGAGCAGTCTGCTGTGTCGTCTGCTGATTATTCTGCTTTGGAGCAGAATTCCTCTGTTTCCCTGTACTGCCTGTAGAATTATTTGCCGACTGCTTTGCAGACTTCTGTGCCGACTTCTGTGCTTGTGCAGCTTTCTGCTCTTCCGCTTGCTTTGCAGCTAATGCTTCTGCCTGTTTCTTCGCCGTGTCTGCACTTACATAGATGGTCTTTATGTTTGTCAGGTCTGTATAGGCGTTTCTGTACTTTCCCTCTTTATAGTCCTTATCATAGGCTGACAGGTTCTTTTCTGTGTCCGTCTTATTACTGTCCGTATAGTATGTACCATAACTGTTCGGATCTATTCCCGTCACCTCGGTATGCAGGGTGTCAACAATAGTATGTGATGCATTGTAGATGTCTTTTACGGAAGAAACAAAGGTATGGAAGTCGGTTTCTTCCTTTTTAGTCATTTTCCTGTTCCTGATTTTCTCCTGAAAGGCAACGAGTTCCTTTTTCTTTCCGTCACGACTACTATTCATGGTCGCATCGTCAGGCATCGTTCCATCCGCATTCGGATAGAGAGAGTTTTCAGTCTGCATCTCTGCCGTATCGTATTCCGACTGTAGCTTCTTAAATCGTGCGTCTTTCGCCTTTTCTTCCTTTTCTTTCTCGACTGCTATAGCTTTCTGCTTTTGTACCTGATTATGGTGATAGACACCTACTGTACCTGCACCTGCAAGCAGTACCGCTACAAGAATAACGATAATAAGTTTCTTTTTCATAATACAATCCCCACTTTCTTGAAATTGAGCTTTGGCTCATTCCGTTAAGTTTCCTTCTATTTCTATTATGGATAAAAAACTTGGAAGTTTGCAAGGAAATTATAAGGTTTTTTGTATTCAGTTGTGGGAGAATGTTTGCACTCGTTGTAAAGCAGGTTTTAACAATAAACTTGCACATAGTTGCAGACTTTGTTTGTACACTTCTTTTCTGGTCGAAGATATGACCTGAAAACCATTGCTCTGTTCCGGAACACTTTCAATCAAATCCATACAATCTGATATTTTTTGAAGGATAATCGGGACGACCCGTTTGATTGCCTGGTGAAGTTCCGTAATATCCTGTTGTAAAATATCAGAAAAATGAGCGTTATGTATTCCGTCTAAACTATATGCGGTAACTCCATGAACCGCAGCGTCTAACAGTATTAACAGTGCCTGTCACCAGATATTCGTAGTGTGACTGTCTAATAATAAGGATATTGGCAAATTCAACTGTCCTTACTTATGGGGAGAGTTAATTATCGGGAAATCCACGCTTATCTTTCGCCATATTTCCTTACAACCTTTACTAATCTCAGTCAACCGAAGCAGGCCCTTTTACCTGATCGATAGTTCCACATGAGACGAAATCAAATTCTTCATCATGAATTCGAACAACATCGTATAGTCACCCTTGTGATCAATCTGTGCTAATGCAGCCCGGTATTCATCCTTCCTCTCAATCTTGATATACATTGGTGGAAATCCGAACCGCATGAGTTCTTCGTTCAGAAAGCCTCTGCTTGTTCTTCCATTTCCATCTCTGAAAGGATGAATCACCGTCAGGCGGTAATGGATTTTCAGCAACTCTTTCAGAATCGTACTCTTAGAATACTCTCCAGCGTGATCTTCCAGATCCTTCTCCTGCTGATATAAGGCACTTATCTCCTTTGGAATTTCGTGCCAGTCACAAGTTTCAACATCGGATTTCGTAATAATCGCTGGTTCCTGTCGAAATTGGCCGCCAGTATCCGGAAAAGGAAATGTAGAGAACAAGAGCTTGTTGAGCTCCAGAATCTCATAAATTGTGAAACTCTTACTGCTATAATTCTCGAACACTCTCTGATAGAGCTTTGCATGACCGGCGATATGGCAATAAGGCTCATAATTCGGATTGCAGTATGAGCTTTTCTGCATATTGCTCTGCAAATCGTTTACGATTTCAGCTGCCGATTCAAGAGTTGCATGAACGCCCTCAAGCCGCGCATCATTATAGATATAGCTGTTCTCAAAGACCTGCTTGGCAAAGTCGGTCGACAAGTCTGTGGTTATGTCCGGCCACCTGTCGAAAAGATCAGAATATAGGCACACCTCAGACATCCCATATTCTTCTCTTTTCTTTGCTGGTTTATACTTCTTCTTTGCACTGACCGACGGTGCAAGATAGGTATAAAGATTACGAATTCTCCAATAACATGCCTCAAAGCTGGTCCCGAAATGATCCGCAATAATCAATACATCATCACAAGTAAGTTTCGTACCAACCTTCCCGCGCTGATCAATCTGCGCTTTTAATTCATCAGGCGGCATCAAAAAAGCCGAAGCAAATGCGTCCGCGTATTTTTCTATGATGTTCTTTGCCCCAGTCTCACAAATGAAGCTCTTTCCTTCTCGAGGATCCTTCAGATAATGGCAGAGTTCATGTGAAGCAGTAAAGCGCTGCCGGCTAATGGGCCTTTTTGCGTTTATTGCAACAAGGTCTACATCTCCATCCTTCATCGCCGGAAGGAAAAGACCTTCTACATCTTTGAAATTTCTGAAGACAAAATGAATGCCTAAGTCTGTCAACACATGAAATGGATTGATTGGAAATGTTCTTTCATGTGTATTGAAATATTCCGCTGAGAAATATTTTGCCAGACCTTCGGCATCATTCCGGTATTTCTCGATAATATGATCAGGCAGCATCCATTAACCCTCCTGCTGTTGCTTTGCCATAGCTCTCTTGAAAGCAATAAGGTTCAATATTTCTTCCTGATCATCATCTTTAAGCTCGTTAAAATTACGAGCGAAAACTGCCTGATTTGTATCGACATTTTCTGTATCCAGTAGATAGTCGGCTGAAAGATGATACAACTTGCAGAGGCTTGTGATCTCATCCGAGTTTACTTTCCGATTTCCAAGCTCGATCTGGGTAACGGCTGATCTGCTGATTCCGAGGCAATTTGCCACATAGTCTTGCGAAAAGCCGAGTTTGAGTCTCGCTTCTCTTAATTTTTCAGAAATAGTCTTCATATCGTTTGCCTCCTTTTGTCTAGCTTCCTTACTTTATGATAAGTAAATCCGTTTGAAATGTCAACTTATTTGTTCGATTTTCGAACATCGAGGGTAAAAAAATATTACTATTTACTGGAGTGACGTTCCCTTTTTGCAAAACAACGATATGAGAAGGTCAAAGACCTACTCTTAACTTCCGATGAGGGTTGGCACTCAATCGAATAAAAGACTTTGAAAAGCCTGGAAAATCAACGTTTCTATTGATTTTCTGGGCTATCTTTAGTAT
>ONDV01000054.1 GCA_900316665.1 uncultured Lachnospiraceae bacterium | reverse complement strand
CGGCGGCTTGTATTCACTCATGTGTTTAAACACCCCATTTCCGTATTTTCTGCGACACCCATCGGTAAAAGATCCAAGGTATGCATAACATCTGATCCCGACACTTGCGTCGTATTATATAATTTTACCACAAGGCCATGTTGCTCTCTACCTCTGAAAGGCATCAAAAATAAGGACTTACGCCTTCACGCTGAATAAAAAAATTCCGGCTGTCGGTGATGATGCCGATAGCCGGAAGAAATTTTTTATGTTGGTGCCTGGCACCTGAATCCTCTTACAAATCCAAACTGTTTTCGTTCAGCAGAAAATCGAAAATCCCCATTACTGTGATTCCTTCTTCATTTCTCCTTAAAGGAGTATTTCCGCCAACAATTATAATTTTTTTAAAGGAATCGGGGATCTTAATTAATGAAGCCTGTTCCTGCTCTACCTTTTCTTGATTCGGCAATGCAAATGCTGATTGTATGTAGTACCTTCTGCTTGCATGATTTACCACAAAGTCAACTTCAAGCTGCTTTTTCAACAGCTTCCCATCTTCTGGTGTCCTTACCTCAACAACTCCAACATCTACACTATATCCTCTGTAAATCAGTTCGTTGTAGATAGCATTTTCCATTAAGTGTGTTTCTTCAAACTGCCTGAAATTTAGAAGAGCATTTCGAAGACCGAGATCTGTATAGTAATACTTCGATGGTGTACTGATATACTTTCTTCCCTTAATATCATATCTTTCTGCTTTTTGAATCAAAAAGCTCTCCTGTAGATATTTCAGGTAATTTGAAATTGTTGGCATGGATAATGTTTTATCCCCACTGCTTTTGAATGTATCAGATATTTTCTGTGCGTTTGTAAGCGACCCAATAGCTGAAGAAATCACCTTCATCAAGGATTCCATACCATTCTGTTCACGTATGCCATATTGCTCGCATAAATCACGAAGATATATTTCTTTATTCAACCTTTCCAAATATACACTCTTTGACTCATTGTCCGGTTCGAACAGTATATGCGGTAATCCGCCATAATACAGATAATCATTCCATGCATCTGCCATTTCCTTGTCAGAAGCTGCATAGAATTCCGAGAACGACAATGGCGAAATATGAATTTCATCCCCCCTGCCTCTGAACTCTGTCATGATATCCGAAGACAGAAATTTCGAATTACTTCCAGTAACATATACATCTACATTCTTTCTTCTCAGAAGTGAATTCAATACACCATATAGACGAATCGGATGATCTGGGTTTTTCATTTCTTCTTTCGTGATTGCATATTGTGCCTCATCAATGAAAACATAATACTGCTGACTCTTATCTGAAATCTTCGTTTTAATATATTTATTAAGAGCATGTGGATCACAGAACTCTTCATAATCAACGTCATCCAGTGGAATTGTAATAATATTGCTTTCCGGTACCCCTATTGAAATCAAATAGTCAAAGTACAGATTGAATAACAAATATGACTTTCCACTTCTGCGGATGCCTGTAATCACTTTGATTAGACCATTATTTTTCTTACTGATTAATCTATTCAAGTAACGATCTCTTCTAATCTCCATAGGCCACCTCAGTATTTTAGATTTAAGGTATTTTTACCCTTTTTCTAAAGTATAGCCAATCAGTTCAAAACTGCAATATCTATTTTAGATTTTGGGCACTTTTACCCTTTTTCTAAAATAAATATATTGGCTATTATAAGCTCATATGTAGTTTGGCACTCTCCCTCTTTTCTGTCGACCAGTGCCTTATTTTTAACTTGAATAATGACATAAATCAGCACATAATAAAAAAATGTAGTTATTCTGAGGAAAAGTTAACAAAAAAGCCTGCTATGGTGAGCAGGCCGAAAGTGAGATTTGAACTCATAGACTGCAATAAAAAATAATACAGAAAGGAGAAAGCGGCTCCTCCAACCTGCTGAAGCAAGTGGGTTTCCGCCGCTAAATGATTTTATGAAAAACTTTAATATCAAGGAGTGGGTCAAGACCCACAAGCCACACACGGCAGGCATCATCGCCGTCGCCGTCGTTGCCATCGCACTTATCGTGGCAACCGCATCCGGTGCGTTCGCACCCGCAAAGCACGTAGCAGACCATTCCGTCGAACCGACGACCAACTCTGCCTCTGACACAAACAAGGCAGAAAAGCCTACTGACGTTGATGTGAACGTCAAAGCCAACGACGACAAAGATATTCCGGACAAGGCCGAGACCAATACCAAGGCAAACCCGAACGTGTCTGAAACCACAACGGAAAAAGTCGAGGAGAAAAAGACGACTGCTGATACCGACACCAAGACAGCAAAATCTACCACGGCTCCGTCTGCTAACAAGTCGAACGCTGGCACAACCAAGAGTTCTAACTCGTCAAGCACAAGCTAGTCAAAGAGTAAAGGCTCTACAAACAAAGGCACATCGCAGACTGCTAAAACACCTGCTGTAAGTAAAAACACATCATCCGGTTCTTCAAGCAAGCCTGCAGAAAAACCGAAGAAATGGGTCGATGAGCAGGGCCACTACGAGGACGTCACCGAACAGGTGTGGGTACCCAACTGGGTAGAAGAACCTGTATACGAAACGAAGAAGGTATACGTAGGTGAACGCGTTATCTTCCCAGAAGACGGATATACGACAACCGACCCTGATGACGAATTCAATCACTCTATCGAACTCATGAAAAAAGGCTACGTCGGCAACTACCACTATGAGTCAATCTACGAAACACAGACCGTCCAGACCGGAACCAAGAAGGTCGACAAGGGCGGTTACCAGACGAAGGTAACTGGCAAGAAATGGGTCGTAGACGTTCCAGGCCACTGGGAGTAAGTCGTAAACGCACGAACAAACAGATGCACCATATGCTGGGCAAATCAGCGTATGGTGCATTTTTTATATTAACAAATATCAGAAGGAGAATAAAAATGATAGCAGTAAAAGGAAAGACAATGCCGAAGCGTTGCATAGAATATGTTGGTGCCTGGCACCTGCATCCTAGCGGTCTGTTTTGCATTATTCTACATATCCTATTTTCGATACTCCAATAACACCTCTTCTTAAAAACTTAATTCCTAGACTGTCAGGCTGAATTGTATCATAAGCAAAGGTTTCAGGTTCGAATGACTCATAATCAAAGGTTTCAGGTTCGAATGACTCATAATCAAAGGTTGCTACTCCGATATCTTTAATTACATCATCCGGAAGCTTATAATCCTGATCCACAAGGCCAAACAACGTAATCCCTGTCTCTGCGCAGAATGTAATAGTAGCTTGCTGTCCGTTATTGTAAATGAATGATCCTGCTACCGATCCTACCATACTTCCAATCATGTATCCCAATACGGGAACAGGTATGATGGACTGAGCAACTGCTCCTACTGCCATTGACGAAGTCGTGAGGAATACATCTCGCACCAGTTCATTCGATAATTCTGTACGGCTCTTTTTACCCTGCGCTACCTGATATGCATTTTTCAGGGTATTCATCGCAATAACTGTAACCGCTGATATTATTCCGGGGCTGATATCTTTCAGGCTTTCTCCAAGAATACCGCTCTTGCAGCACGCTGTAATAGCAGAAACAACGCTGCCTCGAATAAAACCTTCCGAAGTTCCCGAGACGGTGGCAAATCCTATCTTCTTGAACTGACCTTCCTCTATCTCGCCATTCTTTATAAGATAATCAATCGATTTATATATCTCAGGACCGACTTTTAAGACCAGAGAAATAACTGCGGCGCTCATACCAGCCTTCAATGACTCTTTTACTATGAGTTCTGCGTTTAAAAGTTCAGGCGCTTCAATCCCGAAATTCTCTGCTTTGAACTTTCCCTCTTTTGCCAGCTGAGCCAGTTTTTCTGCATCAGCCTTACTCAACGGAATAGACTCATTTCCATCGGTATCAGCAATTCTGTCTCTAAGCATATCAAGTGTTTCTTGGTATCTCTTGACTTGTTCCGGACGCCTTGCTCCTTCCTTTGCGATCATCTCTTCCAGCCATTTAGTCGCCTCCGTCATCTGGTCACGAGGGATAATCCTGATTTGTCCTGAATAAATCGGATCATTGATGACTGCATCGCTGTCGTACTGCCTGTCAGATAGGAATTTTGCTAAGTCATCTTTTCCGCCATGAGCCTGATATTCTTTGAAACGCTGAAACACACTGATTGCCTGAGCTTTGGCGCTTTCCTGTCCGTTAGCATAATATTTCAATCCATAGTCATTTCCAAAATTAGTCGAAATATCTACAGAGCCAAAATCATGACTTCTATCTACAATCGCTCTATGAACTGATTCGTTTGTGGCCGCATTCACGTTAAAGGTACCTGTATGCCAAAACTCAGCAATATCACCTTTCAACATCTTATTGGCTGTCTGCACGCCAGCAAAATTATTTATGCTCTGCTCAAGTGCATTTATTTCTTTTTCGACATCGGCCAGATAGTTTGCACGAGAAATCACAAAATCTTCACCTTCAAAGGCTCCTGCTATGGCTCCGGCACTCTTCTGAAAGAAGTCATACCCTTCCTTAAAACCGGTTCCTGCCATCATAACGTTTCCTCACTAAACCCGAGGAAGTCACTGAGCCCTTGCATATAGAACAACAAGGTGAGGCATGAGTATTCCTGATCTTCAATCTTCTTGCTGTTAACAGCTGTATTCAGATCCACAGCGGCTTTATTGATGTTCTTTGCAGCAGTATTAAGAACTTTAACACTTTTTTTCTGAATGTCGCGAGCCGCATCCCTCAGGAACCTTGGCGGTGCAAAAGGCTTTTTCTTGACGTCTGCTTCTTCAATAGTTTTATCAATTTCTGTAGATGCAGTGTCGATGACATCGCCTGTAATGTATGGAAGTTTAAGAACATTATTCTTCTCTTCAAGTGCCTTTATTTCTGGCTGATATTCTGTTGCAAATGCGATGAAGTCATCATATTCATCAGCAGGGACAACACTCTCAACAAATATAACGCCTTGTTTCCCCAGCCATCCGTATTTCATTCCATATCTTGAAAACTTCTCTTGCATGAAGTTTCTCTTTTCCTTAATAAGGCTGCTATTTCCTATAAACAAAATATATTGTTCTGACGAAATCTGGGCAGCATTAGAAGCGTATTCCTTCTCAGTCCAAACCTGAGCCGCTGTTGATCCATCTTTGATTCCAATGACAGAATCGCCCTTATCGTCCTTTAAACTGATAAGCTGCGAAAGAAAGGTGCCATAGGTCTTGAGGCGCTCCTCACATACAATTATCAACTTTTTCATTCGTATCTTCCTCCTTTAACTCCGATCTATTTTCTGATGAACCTTTCATCTCCCTCCGGCTCATCCGCACTCACGTACCGCTCTACGATCATATGAAGGTCATACTTCTCGCGCAGCTCCGCCAGCTGCTTCATCATCGGGGAAGCGTGATGTGCATCTAATGCTTTTTGATTGCGCCAGCTGTCTATCAACAGAACTGTTTCCGAATCATCGAGCGGGGTGAAATATTCGTAGCGTTCATTTCCTTCTTCTGCGCGTATGGCCGCTGCAATGCCGCTAGATTCCATCTCTTCGGCAAAGCGTCTCGCGCTGCCATCTGCGCCTTTGTAATATAAATTTACAGTCAAACTCATGTTGATCTTCTCCCGCGATACCCGTCCGGCAAAAACGATACCCCTGTCAGGCGGCGATACCTTGTATCCAATTTGGAGTCTTGTTTTCCAAAAATTCTAACGATGCCAACTTATCCTGGAACTGATGCAGTTTCCGATCCCGACTTAACAATGCCTGTCAACAGATACGCTGATTCATTCTGAAGTCTTCTCATCTGCCGTTAACTTCTGATACATCTTCATCAATTCCGCGACGCAGTCTGTTTCTGACATTTTGGTGCTGAAACCATATGCCTTCATCACCGCGATATCATTTGCCGTGTGGGCTTTCCGGAGCTCAGGCGGCATGGTTAAAGGATCATACAGATCAGCGAGAGAACATGCCGGGTAAAGAGCTCGGGCATCGAGGATGCCCTGGGCAGTTTGCTCGATTTCCTTTTTTCTCGTGTCAGTTGGATGTGGCCATGGATATGTGTTATAGACTACACTTACTGAATATGTAAAATCAGCACGTATCCTTCCTGCAACCACTCTTAGCCATGCATTATGTATATTTGAAGATAAAATCCCTAGTTCATATAATCCACCGTTTCGCATAACCTGCAGTTTATTATTTACAAGAACATCCGGCGTTAAAAATCCAATTGGAACATATCTCCTTTTCCCCGAAGATGTTTGAGGAATCACCAGGAATGGTTTACTAGGGATATTTTCAAAGTGAAACTTTGATGGATTATCAGCAAGCATTCTTGTTTGTTTACTATTAGATGAAAGCCGATAATCTCTAATGTCTTCTAATAATTTTTTTGAAATATTTGATTTTTTTAACACTTGGGGTGGCATACGACTGATCAGGAGAAACCAGCGTTCGATATTATGAATGAACTCTCGACTTCCCATATATCTATAAAAATAAGGTGCCAAATCTGGCTCTTTCTCTAACACATCATCCTTCTCCTCTGGGGTAAATGCACAGATTGCATTATCAAGGGGCTTACTTCCATTATTTATGATTGGAACATCACAGATAGGTGCCTTTTGTCCTTTTACCCAAGTGTCAGGGGCATTCATTAAATACCCATTGATATGGTTAGCCGATAAAACCGAATCCTCTTCTCTTATTTTCTTCTGAGTGACAATATTTCCCACAGTAAATTCAATGATGACACAATGAACACCGGCTTGTTCCCTTGCTTCGCTTTTCCACTCGAATGGATGGATACAGTAAAAAATATCTAAATTGTATTTTTCAAATAAAGGCTTCCACAAAAGAACGACTTGTTCCCCCTGCGTAATTGAACTCGTAGAAACAAATCCGGCTTTTAATTTTGTACCCTGCATGAAACGTGCTGCGGTAATATACCACAAACTAACATAATCTAATTCCCCATTCTTCTCGAAATCTGTAGCCACAAAATTCATATCTGATCGCTGACTTTCCCCCATACGTCTACCTGCCGAAAATGGAGGATTCCCCATGATGTAGTTCAGCTTACTCTTATCCACCACCTCATTCCAGTCGATTCGCAGCGCATTCGCCTCAATAATGTTCGCATTCGTCTTTAATGGAAGGAAGTCCAAGTGCTGGAAGATGATAGCTTCTGTCTCCTTCATCATCTGGCTCTCGGCAATCCAGAGAGCAGTCTTAGCAACCGTCACTGCAAAATCATTGATCTCAATTCCGTGAAACTGAGTAATTGATACCTTAATAGGATCCAGTACGCCGCCAAGCACCATCTGTCCACCGTTCAGATCACGGACGATCTGATTCTCCAGGCGGCGCAAACTCAAGTAAGTTTCCGTTAAAAAATTTCCAGAACCTGCCGCAGGGTCCAAAAATTCAAGCGATGCCAATTTATCCTGGAACTGATGCAGTTTCCGATCCCGAGTATTCTTAATCTGAATCTTCTCGATCTCCGAAAGCTCCCCTTTCAGATCATCCAGAAACAGCGGATCAATGACCTTATGAATGTTCTCGATCGAAGTATAGTGCATGCCGCCGGAACGTCTTGTCTCAGGGTTCAGTGTAGACTCGAAAACCGCGCCAAAAATGGTCGGGCTGATATCTGACCAGTTGAAGTTTTCACTTGCCTCCACCAGAAGTAGTTCCCTGATCTCATCCGTGAACATCGGAACCTCGATATTCTCATCCGAAAACAGGCCACCGTTCACATAAGGAAAAGCTGCTAATTCAGGCTCAAGATACGGATCTCTTTCTTCCGGCTTCTGGTCAAGCACGCGGAACAGATCGATAAGTGCATTTCTCATGCGCTCCGTCCGGAAGCTCTGGAGATAGTCATGGAACATAGCTCGCTCTCCGAAGATTCCAGCATCCTCTGCGTAAAGGCAGAAAACAAGTCGTACGCAAAGTGCATTCAGACTCTTTAATGAGTGCTCATTGGTTGGGTCCTTATATTGCTTAATAAAGGCGTCATATAGCTTTCCAACAATATCTCCAGCCTTAATAGAAATCTCCATCTCGTGGGAGAGTCGCTTTACATCTTTCTTTACAAGAAAATCCAGAAGTGGAAATTTTGTCTGCAGATCCGGCAATTCGATCTTCAATGGCTCAAAGTCTTTCGAATTTGCCTGATTCATGTCATAGATCCAGATCTGGGCAAAGTTGCAGGTGATAATCCATCGTGCTCGCTCATCAAAAGCGAGATTATCGTTATACCGCTTAGCTTGTTCATATGGAGTCAGATCGATATCGCCGGAGTTATGGATCTTCTGATCCAGTGCTTTCCCGAGACTCTTCTGCTCGATAATCACTCGTGTCTCCGGAATGTAAGCATCAATCCGTTTCTTATTGCCATCAACGTAGACCTTCTTCTCGAAATCAACACGATCTGTCACGCTGTCCATGCCGAGAACATTCTGAAGGAGATCAATCCAGAAAGACCTGCCGTCCTCATCCTCATTTCCCCTTCCGTTCCACTTATTCACAAACTGGCGTGCAGCCTCTCTCTGCTCTGCATCCGTCATATCCATATCTCCCATGTATTCTTTGTAATTCTTATTTATTCAGTATACCATGAATAGGTTGTACCGGTCTCAGAAAAAAATGAACATATGTAAGTAAAATCTGATGAGAACGAAAAAGCGATGCAGGCATTCATCCCGCACCGCCATCTATTCCTTTTACAATCACCCCGGTAACTTGACTGTATTCTCGCGCTCAACCTTTGTCGGTAACACTGGCGTGATGGTAAATCTGCTCTACTGATGGTACTTTCTGAGCACGCATAAAGCCCGAGTCCATATGTTGGTGCCTGGCACCTGCATCCTTTGGCAAGAGGGAGGCCATCGTCTCAACCTGCTCCTCTGCAGTTCATCAAGCCATTATCAAAGTCTCAACCCCATATACACTAACTTGGTCGGTATCTTGGTCGCTTAACTTGGTCGGTCAGCGATCAAGTTGCTTTCTCCTGTATCTCTGATTTCGGCTGTTAGGCTTGTCGGGAATTGTCATTTCGATAACTCCTTGTGCTAATGCCGGATTCAGATAGTTCTTGCGAAACGTTGGTCTATGA
>ONDV01000086.1 GCA_900316665.1 uncultured Lachnospiraceae bacterium | reverse complement strand
CAGACCGATGAGACTTATATCCAGGTCAACAAGGACGGCCGCAGCGCATCCACCAAAAGCTTCCTGTGGGTCCACTGCAGCTCCGAGCTTGCGGAAGGTGGTCCGACGTCTACCGGTCCTATGAGGAGATGGAAAAACAGCGGGGGCTGAGACTCTGCCGGGAGATGTTCCGGGAACCGGAACCGTAATAGTTCAGCTCTTGGCAAACTCTTGATTCCCTGCGCCCTGCTCCTCCGTATCGTCTTTTCACGCCGGTGACCTCTGTACTGCACTTCCAGTGTAAGCTGCAGCTCTTCTCCAGAGACCGGCGGCCGGTTCAGCAGCGCCCGCAGAAAATCTCACTCTATGAAATTGTCTTAACTGCTTAAATGCTTAAAGCCTTATCCCAGGAACCTCCTGTCCTCAGGATGCAGGTATTCTACGATCCTTAGCTCAGGACCTTGGGCATATCGATGTGCCCGGGCTGAGCGCGTAGAGAAAATGAAGCGCCAGCCGTGCGACTTAAAAATGTAAAGAGGAGCCTGCAAAACGGAAGCTGACCTGAATAGATGTTATGGACATTTTCGGGCCTCATGCAGATGCGTTTTGCAGGTTCTTTTTTGCACCCTTTTTTCGGCATTCGGGGGGAATCCCGCTCTCTGGCACCCCCTGTAGCATCCCCTGCACTCTTTTTCGGAAGGCTTCCGTTCTGGAAGGCACCGGAAAGGTGTGAAAATGAATCAGAAGAACACAGAGATCGATACAAGTACCATGGGAGGAAGAATCCGGGCACTGCGACTGCAGAAGGGATGGTCCCAGGAGGAGCTGGGATTCCGGATCGGGGTGAATAACAAGTCCGTTATTTCCTTTTATGAGAACAACAGCAGGGCGGTAAGTCTGCCTGTTCTGCAGATGCTGTCCAGAGAATTCGGGACAACGCTGGACTATCTTGTGAATGGCACGGAGCCGGCACTGAACGAGATGGATCCGGACATCCTGATGGCAATCAAACTTCTGAAAGACCTGAAGACAGAGAAGGGAAGAAAAGTGGCGATCGAGCATATACGGTTGGTGGGGATGCTGGAATGATATTTCATCGTATTACTGCCTTACTCATCAAGTGGGTTAGCCTGTCATATTTCAGCACAAATGAATCTCTGCTGGCTTCTACCATCTCTTCTTCACCGATGGATGAATAGTTGATTTCGTGGTCGGCGTGAATGGCAAGTTCGCGGAAGAATTCCCGCTGGGTGCGCCCGTTCCCTTCGCGAAAAGGATGGAGCGCATTTATCTCACCGAAATAATATACGACTCGTTGAATGAACTCGTCTTTCGATAGACCTGTCAGTAGAGATTCACGCTTTAATTTTGAAAAAATCATGCTGGCCTGATCTGAGAGAAAGGCAGCTCTACAGAACATGTCTGATTTTGCTATGTCCACGGTCCTTTCTTTCCCTGCCCAGAGATAAAGATCCTGAAACAGGAATTTATGGATGCGTTTCAGGTGATTGTAATCAAACTTACCCTTGATAGGCTCTTGTTCGAGCTGCAATAGTCGCCTGGCTGTCAGATCTCTTTCTGCATCATGAAGAATATCGGGATCGTGTATATCCAGCTTGTTAATCAGAACATCAGTACCTGGATAGCAGTAAATGGAATCAGGCATGCTGCTTCTCCTTTAATCGATACATATTTTTCAGGTCTTCGATTTCCTGTTCCTGTTCGGATGGCGTTTTTCTGGAGAATTTTTCCAGGGACTGAAGTCCTTCCTGATCAAGAGGCATATTTTCCATAGACATGCTGGCGGCTACATCAAGTGTTCTTGTGGATGGAGCAGTCTCTGCCGGCAGTGCGACATCGAAAGGAATCCTTTTCTGCAGAATAATTTGTTTTATGGTCATGTTAAGAACTGCTGAAAGATTGGTGCCAAGGGCTTTCAAGATTTCACTGGCTTCCTTTTTGTCTTCTTCATCGGTTCTGATCTGGATATATGTACTTGCCATGTAATCACCTCCTTCAAAAATTATACCACAATACAGTGACAATACATATACAAAATATGAAATATGGGGATTGAAAAAATGGGAATAATGGGAAAATGGGACGCTTTTTAGAAGATGCTTTCAGTTGATAAACATAAAAGTCCCCACATTATTTATTCGTAAATCGGCGAAAACACAAAATGCCGCAATATAACTAATGTATGCTCAGTAACCGGCTGAAATTTCAACCCTGTCGGCATTGATGATAAACAGGCAGCTGATGCTGCTTCTGTACCATTTGAACCTTGAAAAAT
>ONDV01000009.1 GCA_900316665.1 uncultured Lachnospiraceae bacterium | reverse complement strand
GCATTTCTGCGCGCTTTTGTCAGAGAGCCGCTAATAAGCGCGTGCGAGCAAACAGAAAAACACAACTTGTGAGCCACCACTGTGACATCTCTTGGCAAACAGCGAATGAATCCTTGCAACGAAGTTTTTCATTATTAATGTGGGAATTTTTAATTTATTATTTATTTGCCGATGCCCTGAGGAAATCCGCCGTATTGCTGCTCTTCGGATGATTGAAGATCTCATCAGGCGTACCCTCTTCCTCGATCCTGCCGCCATCCATAAATACGATTCTGTCAGCCACCTCTCTGGCAAAATTCATCTCATGTGTGACAATTATCATGGTAAGTCCCTCGTCAGCAAGCCGTTTCATAACGCTAAGCACTTCTCCTACCATTTCCGGATCCAGAGCCGATGTCGGCTCATCAAAAAGCATAAGCTTCGGTTCCATGCAAAGGGCTCTTGCAATAGCGACTCTCTGCTTCTGTCCGCCTGAAATCGTCCTTGCCGACGCGCCGGCAAAGGAACTCATTCCCACTTCTTCGAGCCGCCGGAGCGCTACTTTTTCCGCCTCATCCCTGGTACGTTTCAGCACCATCATCTGGGGCTTGACGCAATTTGTAAGCACGTTCATATTTGAAAACAGGTTGAATTGCTGAAAGCACATTCCGACCTTGGCTCTATACGCATTTACATCGCGTATCTTCATTATGTCAGAACCGAATACATTTATTTCCCCGCTGTCAGGTCTCTCCAGAAGATTTATACAGCGAAGCAGGGTTGATTTGCCTGAGCCGGATCTTCCGATAAGGCATACGACCTCTCCCTCATCTACGGAGAAGTCTACTCCCTTCAGTACTTCCAGATCTCCGAACTTCTTCTTTATGTCTTTGATCTCTACTAATGCTGCCATATCATCAACCTCTCTCACCGGAACGAATATGAATAAACTTTGAATTTTCCGGCGTTGTATCACTCATCGGAACCGACAGATCCGCCTTATGATTCATCTTCTTCTCTATCATGTTGAGAATCAGACTTGCTATGGATGTAAGCAGGAGATATATCATGGCTTCGATGAAATAAGTTTCTGTAAAATGGAACGTCGATCCGGCAATGCTTTTTGCCTGAAACATCAGCTCTGTAATGGATATTATCATAAGTACCGACGAATCCTTGATATTTACAATAAGCTCATTGCCGATGGCGGGAAAGGCATTTCTTATAGCCTGCGGGAGAACAACAGCTCTCATGGTCTCGGCATTGGACATGCCAAGAGACCTCGCCGCTTCTGTCTGTCCGGGATCTACAGCCTGTATTCCGGATCTGATTATCTCTGCCATATAGGCGCCTGTATTGATACTGATTACTACTATCGCAGCTGTCAGAGTATTCCAGTGAATGACATGCAGGAGAGCATAATAAATAAACACAGCCTGCACCATCATCGGTGTGCCGCGGAAAAGAGTTATATAGATATTAGCGATCACATCGAATATTCCCTTTAAGATCCTGACAGCAGGAGATGCCGTGAAATCAAGTTTGACGGCACGAAGTCCTCCTACAATAAGTCCCAGTATCAGTCCGAAAGCCGTACCGCTCAAGGATACGATCAGGGTAGTCCTGACTCCGACCAGAAGACTTGTCCCGTATACAGACAGTATCTCCGCACAATTTTTGAAAAACATAAATCACTCTTTCAATAAACTCATTTGGTTGCCGGCTGGCGCTCCACAGCAGCCTGCATCAATTTGTTTCTGTCTTCAGTAGATATCTCGGCAAGCGCTTTGTCAAGATTATTTTTAAGATCCGTATCCTTTTTCCTTACCGCAATCGAGACAGACGTGTCAGCCTTGAAGTTCTTGCCGCTGTCAAAACGAACTATGGCCAGATCACTGTTTGCTGAAACCACACCGTTTGCAACCGGAAGCTCAGATACTACTCCGTCTACCGAACCCGACTGGAGAGCCTGTATGGCAGCGGGAAAAGTCTCAGCTGCCGGCTTATGATTTACTCCCTTGATCTGGTCTATGACCTGATCATATATTGTATTCATCTGTCCCTGGACCGTAGCACCTGAGAAATCCTGAATGTCCTTGGCTTCGTCATATTTACCGCCTTTTTTAACAATCATGACCTCTTCAGATACATAGTAAGGTTTTGTAAAAGCTACTTCCTTTTCTCTCTTCTTCGTATCTGTCATTCCGGCTATGATAGCGTCTATCTGATTATTGTTCAGTGACAGAATCAGATTATCCCAGTCGAGCTTTACGATCTCTACCTTTTTACCGAGCTTCTTTGCCATGCGGCTGGCTATGACTACATCATATCCGTCTGCGTAATCCTTGCTGCCGCTGATGGGCTGGGTAAATTCGCCCTGCTTGGTCGTAGTCCAGTTAAAAGGAGCGTAATTGCATTCCATTCCTACTCTGAGGACATCTGATTTCCCTGATGCTGCCTTGCCGGAGCCGGTGCTCTTGCAGGCTCCGAGCATTGTCGCGCATAAAACAAGACCTGTCATAAGTGCAGCTAATCTTTTCTTGTATCTCATAAATAAACTTCCTTTCCAAAAGATGTCATAAGTCTATCACTACACGGAAACATATAAAAGGACCATATGCTATACATATGGTCCTCATTGATCCATGCATTGTCTGTCTCCTGTCATACTCTAATGCGGACAGGGAATATTGTCAAGTAAATCACGTCATACCAAATGTAAGGTATTTATCAGAAGCAGCCATGAAAGTCCATAATATGTCACCACGCCGACAAGGTCGGTAACCGTAGTGATGAGGGGGCCTGACGCTGCTGCCGGATCGATCCCGACTGATTTGAAAAATTCAGGAATGGACGTTCCGACAAAGCTTGATATGGTCATCGCCAGCGCCAGGGATATTCCGACACATCCCGATATGGTAAATGCCATGCCGGGGCCGTAATGCTTGACAGCCATGATGTATATTCCTATGCCGACAAAGGATATCAGGCAGAGGGCAAGTCCGTTGACAAAGCCTACCCGCATTTCTTTCCATATTAATTTGAATTTTTCAGACAGCGTCAGCTTTTCATTAGTAAGGACTCTTATCGTTACAGCCAGAGACTGGGTTCCGACATTTCCTGACATATCAAGTATCAGAGACTGGAATGCCATTATCAGAGTAAGCTTTGCTACAACGCCCTCGAAAACGCTTACTACCGATGATACTATGAGTCCCAGACCAAGAAGAAGAATAAGCCATGGCAGTCTCTTTTTAATGCTCTCGCCCAGTGGCTCCTTCAGATCCTCCTCAGCACTCAAACCTGCGAATTTAGCGTAATCCTCGCCCATCTCCGCATCGAGTACCTCTGTGATGTCCTGAGCTGTGATCACACCCAGAATATGGTTATCATCCGACAGGACAGGAATGGATTCCTCGGAATACTCTTTTAATTTTTCCAGACAGTCATCGATCTTCTCATGAGCATATACATAAGGGTAGGCTGTCACAATAAGATCTTCGAGCTTGTCTGTGCTCCTGGCAATTATCAGATCTTTAAGATCGATTGCCCCGTAGAAGACACCTTTTTCATCCAGAACATAAATAACTGATATATTGTCATTCTCAGCAGCCTGAGCGATTACCGAGCTCACTGCCTCTTTTATAGATATGTTATAAGGCAGTGTGACGAAATTTGTCGTCATCCGGCTCGCGATCTCATCCTCATCATAGGATGCCAGCATAGCGATGGATTTCTGTGATGATTCGCTCATAAGAGCGATCCATGCCTTTTTGTTTGGCGATTCCGTATTCTTTAAAATATCTACCGCGTCATCCTCTTCCATTTCTTCAAGAACGGAAGCCGCTCTGACCAGATCGAGCTCATCGAGATATTTATCAGGCTCGTCGCAATACGAAAATATCTCTGCCAGTTCTTCTATACTGACCATGCGGTAGAGACTCTCCCTTTCATGGTCTGTCAGTTTCGGAAGAACATTTGCCAGATCGTTTGCGTGATATTCTTTTAATTTATCACTGATGATTTTAGGAGAAAGATTGCTCCTCAGAAGTTCGAGGATCTCGTCTTCGTATTCGTAATCATCTCTTGTCTTTTCATTCTCGCCCATGTCACTCTCCTTTCAGCACAGAAAAACATCAGACTTATTCAGTCTGACTTATGAACATAAATGAGTGGAATACTTTCGGGCGATGTCCCGGTTTGAAAAAGACAAAAGAATGTCAGAAAAGATCCTTCTCAGAAAAGAAAAGAGAGGAAAGTCCGGGAAATGAAAACCCGAAAGCTGCTACTTCGGGCTTTATCGTCTTGATCCATAAGCTTTCCTCCTTTCAATAAACGAAAATCTACGACTGCCGATGAATACCGGTCAGACTTTATACATCAATTAACAATTTAACACCAATAAGGCCGATTGTCCACAGAAAAAATTAATCTTTCAATAGAATTTACAAAGTCCTCACGTGTATTGGGTTCAGCTTCACTTTTTCTTCTGACCTGCTCCGCAGAGTCCACAGCTGCCGCAGTCACATCCGCAGGATGAAATTCCGTTCTTCCTGTCCTTTATTGTCTTTCTGACAGCGAGTATTACAAATAGAACTATAAGAGCCGGGATTATTATATTCAGTACCATAATTTCTCCTTTCCTGCCGAATCAGTATTCGATACGGAAAGACCTCTCATCAGGGATCTCCGGGATATCTTCTGACTCAATGTCCCTTACATCGATCCATCCGGATGAATTGCATATCTTATCTACGAAGTCGGCCAGATCCCGTTCCGTTCCCTGCACCTCAGCCGTGACGCTGCCGTCGGGATTGTTCCTGACATAACCTGTAAGTCCCAGATAGTCAGCAATTGTAACGGCGTGATAACGAAATCCGACGCCCTGTACTTCTCCGTGAAATACATATCGTTTTCTATGTTTCTCCATAGTATTCGGCATATCTTATCTTTGTTAGCTTTATCTAACCCAGATAATATACCATAATCTCCTTTCTGTCAAGCTGACATTGTAAAAACTTTCCACATCAATAATGTAAAATATTCTTTGTAAAGGATTCATTTAAGCTCGCATATCAGATTCTTCCGGATGTATTTCTCTCATCGATCCTTATAAAGACGAAGAAAATAAGACCGTGATGTTCATCTCTTACCAGCCGTCCCATATCAATCACATGCTTGATTTTCCCGTCTTTTCTCATGATTCTGTATTCTGCAAAGTCGTCCTTGTATCCTTTGTTCCTGTCGTCCTTCTGCGAATCTATCTGTTCCTTTATTGACTTTTCAACCCTATCCAGGTCATCCTTATATACGATTCCTCTGAATGAGCCTCCGGTATAATCCAGAAAATCATTCATATCTTCGCATCCAAATAATTTTATCATACTGTCATTGGCAAAAAGGATTTTCTTTTCTCCGTAAGCCTCATAGATAAAAAAAGCACCCGGAACTCCGGCAGCTATACTCTTGGCACTGAAGCCGAGACTTTCTCTTTTCATCAAAGACATCGATTCCGTAAAATGCATTGCCTTATGCTTACCTTCCATTTTGGCAGCATAAAGAGCTTCATCAGCTTTTATCATAAGAGATGTAATGTCTCCTGCCTGACCGGGGTAATCTACAAATCCTGCAGACATGGTATATGTTACTTTGGTCTTGCTATTTGCATCAAATGACCGCGTCTCTTTTGTAATATCCTGAATAAGCGATTCGCATTCCTCCGGACTTCTGCCGGGGATCAGAAGCGAGAATTCATCGCCTCCGGTCCTTCCTATGACAGATTCTCCCGGAAAAGAATCCAAAAGATATCTGGCCATATCATTCAGAGCCATATCTCCTACGGCATGACCATATATATCATTAACAAGTTTGAAATCGTCAAGATCTAGCATTACAGCTGTCAAACCGGCAGCCGGATCTTTTTTAATCAGCTTATGCATCTCATGTATAAAACCCGCCCGGTTCAAAATTCCTGTAAGGGTGTCTGTATAGGCCATGCTTCTTAATTTTTTCTTCTGTTCCAGCAGGCGGAGAAACATTATAATGCCAATTATCCAGAATAATGAAATTATACATCCGAAAGTCAGATAATTACTTGCCACGTCAGTACTCCAGCCATTTTCCGGCTCAATATTCAGGTTCCAGTGGCATCCGCCAATGTTTATAGTACAGCCTACCGGATCCCTGAGCGTCTCTTTCTCCGGTCCATAATATTCCACGCGTTTTGATTTATCTGATACAGGATTTATTGTAGAATTCAGACTATAATTATATCCGAACGAGCGAATCATCTTGAGAGTATTCTTATACACATCAGGAGTCTTTATTATGACGATCACATAACCCCAGAAGCGCTCTTCACCCGACTGATCTTCCAAAAATACCGGATTCAGTACGCTGACTCCCTTTCCCAGACCGGCAAATGACACTGGTCCGTACAGTACAGGCTTACGTTTCTTCCTGGCGTATTCCTCGATTCTCCCGATATCTGCCGACGTACTTAGATCCGAACGGCTCTCATTTTCCGTCCAGTTGGGATATGTATCGGTCACGATGCCATCCGGTGCTATATCTATTCTTCCTATATACTGGAGCAGCAACTTCTTTGCATAGGAATCAAAATCATCAACCTTGCCGTCATTTGCTACGATCTCATACTTTATTTTTTCCGATACGTTGATTCCATAAGCAAAATCTTTTTTCAGGTCCTCGGCATATGCTGTTGCAACAGAATATGATCGTTCCTTTTCATTATCCATGTTGCTTTTCTTTATATTAGCATAACCAATGAAAGTAGAACAAAACATGACCATTCCTGCTAAAAAAGCTATAAAAAAATGTCTTTTCCTAAGATTCATTGCTTATCACCATTGTTTTGATCACATCGTCTCTTATACCGTCATAGTGTCTGTCAATGAGACCGAAATCCTTCTCCTTATAATTCCATAGAGCGCGCCCTATTCCGTATTTAGCGAATGCTTCATTGATGTCGCTTATCCATCTCATGGCGTCAGCTGCCGGAGCCCGGTCTATTACACCGTATTCACCACAGTAAAGCATGGCGTCCATTTTTTTCGCGTAATCTATTGCCGGAGCAAAAATTTTTTCAAAAAATTCAACACCTGATGTCTGCCCCAATTTCTCTATCACATCAGCTATGTCATCCTCACCGAGCAGGCGGGATTTCTCTATGTATTCTGAAAGTTCTCCGGGATAAGTCAGATCAAAATCCGAATTATCCACCCAGTAAGCCTTCTGGTGAGTGAAGCACAGTGGCTCGTAGCAATGAAAATTGTAAACTATCCTGCTGTCGCGCGGCCGTCTTAATGAAGGCACGGAAAGGACGCTGTTGTTTCTGACGCCACCCAGAATTATAATGGCGTCTTTCTCATGCGATCTGATAATGTCTATTGCCCGATCAGCTATGTCGTTCCACTTTTCCGTATAAAGAGGATTGACAACTTCATTCAGAAGCTCAAATGCAATGATGTCATGGTCGCTGCCATATCTTGAAATCAGATTTTCCCAGGTGAGAATAAATCTGTCCTGAAGAGCCTGATCCGTAAAGAACCTGTCGGCATCCGGAACTGCACCTTTATCAAACATATATCCATATGATTTATGCAGATCCAGCACTATATTCAGCCCGTACTTTCTGCACCAGCTTATGCAGTCCTCTATATGCTTATGCCCGCTCTCAACTGGTCTGCCGTCATCTTCTTCGATTACATCATAATCCACAGGCAGCCTTACATGGTCGAATCCCCAGCCTGCTATCCTCTTCACATCATCTTCAGTGATAAAGGAATCCATGTATTCCGGCTCTGTACTTATCCTCTGTGACAGCCAGCCTCCCAGATTTACGCCTCTTTGATAGCCATTAAACTTTCTCATGCTTTTCCCTTTCTATTTTTTTCTTATCATGCAGCACACATTTTCGATCCCCACAGTCTCCGGAAACATATCTACAGGCTGAACTTCTTTCAGGTCATATTCTCTTTTCATGATACTCAGATCTCTTGCAAGCGTGGCGGGGTCGCATGACACATATATCACACGATCCGGCTTTGACTCCATCACAGCTTCTAAAACCTTTATGTCGCAGCCCTTTCTCGGCGGATCCATAACTACCACATCAGCCTTTTTTTTCTTTATCAGATCCGGAAGAATTTTTTCAACCGCTCCGGCATAAAAAGAAACATTCCTGATTCCGTTTCTTCTTGCATTTTCCTTTGCGTCGCGAACCGCATCATCGACTATCTCTATCCCTGTCACATGAGCCGCCTTCTCGGCGAGACAGAGTGTTATGGTGCCTGTTCCGCAGTAGAGATCATAGACATTCTGTAAGCCTGTAAGTCCCGCAAATTCAATCGCTTTCCCATACAGTTTCTCTGTCTGAACTGGATTGACCTGATAGAAAGAGCGAGCCGATATGGCAAAGCTTAAATTTTTTATTTTATCAAAAATTTTCTCCTGACCTGCCAGAAGCTTTGTGTCATATCCCAGGATCACATTGCCCTTTGTTTTATTAATATTAAGGACAACCGACTCCACTCCGCATGACATCAGGTCTTTTGACAGCCCGTCAGCATCCGGAATATTTGATGCAGCCACGAGACACACCATGGTCTCATTGGTTTGGACGGCGTGTCTTATAAGGATATGCCGGATAAGACCTTTATTATTATTTTCATCATACGGTCTTACATGATTTCTCTTCATCCATGAAGTCACTGTATCAAGGAGCTTTTGATCTTTATCGGATCCTATAAGACAGTCATGGCATGGCACAACTCTGTGAGAATGCCTTGCATAGAAACCCGTCACTATGTTTCCGTCCCTGTCGGATCTTACGGGATACTGAGCCTTGTTCCTGTAACGCCAGGGCTCTTCCATGCCAAAGACATGACCTGTCACCCTATCGACTTCATCCCTTTCAAATCCGCCTACCCTCTCCAGAAGATCTTTTACATGATTTTCCTTCCAGAGAAGCTGGGCTTCATATTTCATATTCTGAAGCTGACATCCCCCGCATTTAGAAGAAATGGGGCACCGTGGTTCGACTCTGTCAGCTGACGGAGAGATTATCTTTATAATTCTTGCGAAGGAATAAGAGCGTAATTCTTTTGTTATCCCTGCTCTTAAATAATCTCCCGGCAGGGCTCCCGGAACAAAAATCGCTTTCCCGTCAGCGTGTCCTATGCCGTCTCCGTTTATGCTTAAGTCTTCTATCTGAAGCTCTATCTCATCATTTTTCATTCTTCTTCACTGGTTCTCCTGAAGAAATTGTCAAGTACCTTGTTGTAACTGAAGGTTTCCGTCTCTCCGGGAACAGTCGAAGCTATCGCCTCCTTCATGGTCTCCTGCTTAGCATCGAGATCATCGGCCTGGCTCAGTGCAAGTGCCTCTAAAAGCATGGGCTTTTTCGGAGAGCCGAATTCCAGTTTGCCATGATGAGAAAGGATGCAGTGCAAAAGCTCATTTTCCTTGACCTTGGGGAAATGAGGAATCTCTCTTATATGTTCTTTTACCATCTCTGCTCCGATGACTATGTGCCCCAGCAGCTGTCCGTCGTCAGTGTAGTCATTCGACGGGAAATCGGACAGTTCCTTTGTTTTTCCTATATCGTGGCAGATGGCTGCGGTAAGGAGAAGATCCCTGTCCAGATTTCCATAATGCCTGGCAAGGAAATTGCAGATCTGCGCAACTGAAAGGGTATGTTCCAGAAGCCCTCCCACAAAAGCGTGATGAATGGACTTGGCAGCGGATCGGCTCTTAAATGTCTCTGCAAATTCATTGTCTCTGAAAAAGCTGTCCAGCAGGGCTTTCATATAATCAGTCTTGACAGAATCCACCAGTCTCAGAAGTTCTGAGTACATTCCCTCTATATCTTTATCAGACGCAGGCATGTAATCGCTGACTGTATATGTACCTGCCTTCGCAACAGAACATGCGGAAAGTTTTATCTGATGCTGATTCCTGTATAGAATGACCTCGCCTGATATCTTGATAAAATCATCTTCATCCACATTCTCAAATTCCGGCTGATCCGGATCCCAAACCTTTGCATCCACGGTTCCTGTCTTGTCCATCAGAGTAAAACTTATATATGCCCGGCCATTTTTGGCAACGGCACTTACCTTCTTTTTTACAAAATATATCTCGTCACTAAGTTTCTGTCCCTGTTTTAATTCATTTATAAAAGTCATCTTTACTCCTGTCTTTTTATTCCAAAAAATTCAGCCTGCGTCCGAAAAATTACTCTGACAGCTTTGCTACCGTCACTCCGGCATCGCCTTCTCCGAAAGCTGCCTGCCCGAATGATTTCACATAAGGATTTCCGGAAAGATACTCCTGCACAGCTGCCCGGAGTACTCCGGTTCCCTTGCCATGCACGATCCGTACTTCCTTTAAGTGCGACATGGCTGCATCATCTATATATTTATCCAGCCTGGTTATAGCCTCATCCCTTGTCATGCCAATAAGTTTTATCTCAGGTGAAATATATGCCGACTTATTAAATGACCCTGAATGATTTACGCGGGTTCTTTCTTCCCTCGCAGATCTCCTGTATGAATCAAGGGCGCTCTCTTCTTTTATAAGTTCTATGTCTTTCACATTCACGCGCGTATGCATGATTCCTGCCTGAACTTCGAGATTGCCATGAGCATCAGGCAGCTTATGAATAGTACCTGTCACATTCATGGGTATCACTCTTACGGCATCGCCTATATGAAGGTTTCTGACATTGACAGCTCCTGTCGCTGACCTTACATGGCGCTTCATTGCCGCCGATGATTTGGCTTCGGCATCCCGGATCTTGCTGCCGAGGGCGGTCCGCTTTCTGTCCATCTCGCTTATATCAGGTGATTTTAATTTCATCTTCCTGAATTCCCTTATTGTTTCATCGGCTTCTTTTTTGGCTTTGGAAAGAATATTTGCCGCTTCCTTTTCCGCTTCCATGAGGATCCGGTCTCTCTTTTCATATAGTCCGGCTTCATCCCTGTGCAGCTTCTCTTCACGATTTTTAAGAACTTCTTCTGACCTTGCGGCACTCTCCCTCGCCCTCTCAAGCGCCCCCTGTCTTTCAGTAAGCTCTGCCATCAGATCCTCAAAAGATCTCTCGCTGTCGCCCATCCTCTGTTTTGCGTCATCTATTATCTCCTGAGGGAGACCAAGCTTCTTCGATATGGCAAAGGCGTTTGATTTGCCGGGTACTCCAATAAGCAACCTGTATGTAGGGCTCAGAGTCTCTACCGAAAATTCACAGGCGGCGTTTTCCACTCCGTCTGTGACAAGCGCGTACTCCTTCAGCTCACTGTAATGCGTCGTTGCCATGGTCTTTACGCCTTCGGTATGAAGAGTCTTTAAAATCGATGTGGCAAGCGAGGCTCCCTCAGCCGGGTCTGTTCCTGCGCAGAGCTCATCGAAAAGCACCAGCGCCGTGTTCGGGCTCTGCTCCACTGATCTCATTATCCCTATTATATTTGTCATATGTGACGAGAATGTGGAGAGCGACTGTTCTATTGACTGTTCATCACCAATATCCGCATAGACATTATGAAAAACAGAAATCTCAGAGCCTGGGTCCGCAGGAATTAAAAGCCCCGCCTGCCCCATCAGAGTGAGCAGTCCCACGGTCTTTAATGATACGGTTTTGCCTCCTGTATTAGGGCCTGTGATAATAAGCTGGTCAAATGTAATTCCAAGATTCACATCTACAGGCACAACAATATCCTTGTCGATAAGCGGATGTCTCGCGCCTTTTAAATTTATCAAGCCTTCCGTATTTACAAGCGGCATGCAGGCTTTCATTTCCTGGGCCAGACTTCCCTTGGCAAATATAAAATCAAGCTCTGTCAAGATCCTGTAATCAGAATCTATCTCTCCGATGGCGTCAGCTGCCTTCTGACTCAGCACAGCAAGAATGCGCTCTATCTCTTTTTTCTCAGCAAGCTCAAGTTCCCTTATGTCATTATTTAATTCCACAACGGCCATTGGCTCTATGAAAAGCGTCTGCCCCGACGATGACTGATCATGTACGATTCCGGAGAGCTTTGATTTGTATTCTGCCTTTACCGGTATGCAATATCGGCCATCTCTTGTCGTGATGACAGGATCCTGGAGATAGTCTCTGGCGCTTGTCATATATCCCGAGAGAACCGACCTGATTTTATCGTTCATTCCGCTCATCTTCCGCCTTATCGATCTAAGTTCAGATGAAGCGTCATCTGCGATCTGTTCCTCGGATATAATGATCCTTGCAATCTCGCGTCTAAGTTCTTCAACCGGTATAAGCTCATCAAAATAATGGGCTATGCTGTCTTTTGAACCATCCTTATCCGCAGATTCCCCGTACCGCTTTACATTTGCGGTCGTGCCAAGAAGAGACGCTATCTCAAAAAGCTCTGATGGCGACAAGGCGCCCCCTGCCATAAGTCTCCTTCGCCATTTTATTTCACCGATTCCGCCAAATGAAACCGAGCCGAAACGATCCAGCCGTTTCATCGCGTCATCAGTCTCCTTAAGCCTCGACACGATCTTTTCCATATTGGTTGTAGGCGAAAGTTTTTTGGCATACTCTTTTGCCTTTTCGGACTGAGCCAGACCGGAAAGCCTTTCCGCCACCTTATCAAATTCAAGCGTCTTAAATACTTTAGGATTCATATCTTTTCCTTATGTCATAAAAATTGTGTATATCATTCTACCACATAAAATCAAGCCCTCATATACTAAAAAATGCCGTGCATAAGCACGGCATCAGTCAAGCAGATCTGCTATTGTATCTGTCATCTTCGGCGTCAGCGTCTTCGGATGACCCTGCATCTCATACATAAGCCTCAGTCTCATCTCGTTAGGCTGCAGATCATAGGAATTGATGTATATACTGTCCATACCTGCAGAAAGAGCTGATCCTATGTCAGCATGCAATTCATTTCCTATCATTACCGATTCCTCGGCATCGAGTCCTTCATCATGTATCAGGCGGCGAATAAATTCTGGCTGAGGTTTTTTCATCTCATAATCAGACGACAGATACACAGCATCAAATTGATCTGACAGTCCCGTTTCCTCCAGCTCAGCTTCCGTAAAGCACCTCTGGGCATTCGACAGGAGATATATATGCCCTCCTCCGGATCTTATCCTGTCAAAAAGTTCAAAGACTCCCGGATAGACATTTATTTTTGAACGAGAAATGGTTCGAAAAGTGTTGGCAATCAACTTCATCCAATCCGACTCCATCAGCTCTTCATTTACCATGGATGCTATCTTTTCTGATGTAGGATGCTTCCTTTCAGCTTCTGTCAAAAGTCTTGCAAATACTCTTTCAAGCCTGATCTCAGGACAGCCGTAACCTTTCTTTTCATAGATCTCATTTTCTTCCTCGCGAACCAGCGCCAGATATCTGGACTGCAGTTCATCCGGCTCATAATCAGAACCATAGCATGAATAAATCTTGCTCATCTCTTCCCAGAGGCTCATATCATTTTCATCTGTATGAATATCAATAAGAGTTCCATACAGATCAAATATATAATTCTTGTATTTCAACTTCATTTAATTCACTCCTCGGAAGGTTTTGTCAACACAGCCATCGAATATGCAGGAATGGAAAGTTTGTCTCCGGATTTTTTAACAGCTTCTTTATTGTTTGTCACAAGATATGTATCAAGCCTTGTATATCCCATGCTCTTCACTTTTGAAAGATCGACAGTACCTTCCTTTTTGCCGGCATTAATGATAATCATTACTGATTCGTATTCATCTTTGTCTTTAGAGTTGCCGGACTTCATAGATCTGGTAAAGGCACCAATATCACCTTTCGTAATCTTTTTTACAGCTTCTGTCTGCCCACGAGCTATAACCGGATATTGATTTCTTATTTTAATCGCTTTTCTGACATAGGAAAGAATTGAATCCGGATCTTTTGTCTGTTTATCCTCCGGAAGGCATTTCTGTTTGATATTATCCATTCCATCCGGTGCCTTGCAGGTACCGACAGCATCCTGATCAGACGACCACATCATCGGAGCCCGCTTGTTCTCATCCTTGCCGGAGCCTCTCATTCCCAGCTCCTCACCATAATAAATAAATGCATTGCCGGTCTGCATGAGATTCAGAGCTTCAGCGAATTTAGTCTTTGAGCCGTCATCGTTCAAATAATATCCTGCCGACCTGGCCATATCATGATTGGTATAAAAAGGTGAATTAACATAATTCCTGTTATATCCCTGATAAAGTTTCTCTTCATCAGCCATCCTTTTTATATAATATTCCACCGGTCTCCGTCCGTTAGTTACAGATGCAATCACACCTTCCTGTCCCGCAAAATCAAAATCAAATACTGAATCTATCCCGCTCTTGTAATATTTGGCATAACCAGCCTGATCAGTCCAGCACTCACCGACAAGATAAGCAGCCTTCTTATGACTCTTGACAGTGTCCGTAAGCCACTTCAGGAAAGAAACGCTTGAATCTATATCATCAGTGAAATAACTGGTTACGGCATCAAGCCTGAAACCGTCACAGCCCCTGTCCAGCCAGAATGATACGATAGAATCTATCTCATTTCTGACATCCTGATTATTCAGATTGAGATCTGGCATGCCACTCCAGAATCTGGCTTCGTAATACCAAATCGTTCCCGGCAGCTGTTCGTAGCCAGTCTTTTTTTCCCTTGAAAAATTATAATAATCAACATATTTACAGGCAGCCGGATCAGGATTCTCCCCATCTTTAAGACTACTGATATAAGCAGCGGCTTCCTTGAACCAGGGATGATCGTTGCTGGTGTGGTTGACCGGCAGATCCAGAAGAAGAGTCATCTTCCTCTTATGAACCGCTGACACCAAGTCATCGAAATCATCAAGAGTCCCATATGACTTATCAATACTTTTATAATCTGTTACATCGTATTTATGATAAGTCGGTGACGCAAAAATCGGCATAGTCCATATCTCGCTGCAGCCCAGAGAATCTCCTGATTTATCCTTGCCATCATTTATATAGTCAAGTTTCTTTGTCAGACCTTTAAGATCTCCGATTCCATCTCCATTACTGTCATAAAATGAATGCACAAATACCTCGTATCCGGTTCGGTAGTTATCCTTTATACGGAGACCGTATTCTTTTCTTTCTTTTTTTCCGGAACATGACATGAGTCCCGGCATCAAAGCAATAATTAAAGTAATTGAGATGATTTTCTTTAGTCTGATTTTTTTCATCATTTTCCTCTGTTAAAAAAAACGCCATATACATTCTGAAAATGTATATGGCGCAGCGATTGTAACTGACCGTATCAGCCCTTTACAGCACCGCCTGTTACTCCTTCTACATAATATCTCTGGAGGGCCATGAAAAGAAGTGTGACAGGAACAGCGATTAGAACGCCGCCCGCGCAGAATCTTGTAAAATAGCCCTGATAATCGTTTGTCCATACCCAACGGGTCATAGCGACTGCTACGTTGTAGCTTGACTCATGACCGAAAGCGATATAGGAAGCGAAAATGTAGTCGCACCAGGGAGCCATGAATGCTGTCAGAGCCGTGTAAATAATGATAGGCTTTGACAGAGGAAGGATGACTTTAAACATTACCTGAGATCTTGTAGCGCCGTCAATGATAGCTGCCTCATCCAAAGATTTAGGAATGGTATCAAAGAATCCTTTACATACATAATAGCCCATACCTGAGCTTGCCACATAGACAAGGATCAGACCCGGAATGGCGCCGGACTGTGTTAGTCCGAACTGTTTAAGAAGGAAGTACATGCAGATCATTGTAAGGAATCCTGGGAACATACCAAGAATAAGCCATGTTCTCATAAGAAGATTTCTCAGCTTGAACCTCATTCTGGAAAGAATATATGCAACACATACTACTACGAGAGTCTGAAGTAATGTTACAAATATCGCTATAATCAAAGTATTGCCATACCATTGTAAAAACTTTGTCTTGTTGCTGAAAAGGAATTTGTAATTATCAAGCGAAAAATGCTTTGGAATTACATAATTAGTCAATCCGCCATAGTCCTTGTATGACCTGAAGCTGGTCATCAGAATTCCAAAGAACGGAAACAGCCAGATAATACTTATCAAGATCAATACAATATAACTGACTATATTTGTAAATTTTCTCTTAGCACTCATTACTGGAATCCCTCCTCATCTTTTACGGAAGGCAGTGCATTATACACAATAAGTGATGTAACTGCCGTGACGATGAATACCATAATACCAATAACAGCTGCCATCTTATAGTTCGTATCATTGACTGTCATTTTGTAGAGCCATGTTACGAGGAGGTCTGTCTCTCCGGCGTTTCCCGCCATCTTCATAGACTTGGGTCCGCCCTGTGTCAGGAGATAGATGACATTGAAGTTATTCAGGTTACCTGTAAACTGTGTCAGAAGGAATGGTCCTGTGACGAAAAGCATATAAGGAAGAGTAATGCTCTTGAACATCTGCCATCCGTTTGCTCCATCAATCTTTGCGGATTCATAGAGATCTGCCGGAATATTCATTAGTATTCCTGTAGCGATCAGCATCATATACGGAATACCTACCCAGATATTGATAAGTATTATCATTACTTTTGCAAGAGTAGGATTTGTCCAGAAAGGAATGGGACTGGTAATCCAGTGCAGTTTCAAGAGCCATCCGTTTATTATGCCTGTATCGGTAAAAAGCTTTGACACATAAAGCAGGGATACGAACTGGGGGACAGCGATAGTCATGACGAGAATCGTTCTCCAAAGCTTCTTGAATTTAATTCCCTTTTTATTGATAAGAAGGGCTACAAGAATCCCCAGAAAATAACTGGTAAGTGTTGCGAAGAATGCCCAGACAAGAGTCCAGATCAAGACCTTGCCAAATGTAGCTCCAAGTCCGTTGCCGCCGAAAGAAAACAGCGATTTGAAATTTTTAAGACCGACCCATGTGAAAAGGTGCGCCGGTGACTGATGCTGCTTGTCATAATTTGTAAATGCCACACAGATCATGAATATGATAGGCAGCACAGTGAAAACAAAAATGCCAAGCACAGGGAGTGTAAGAAGAGTCTTATCAAAGTTCTCATCAAGAAGAGACCCAAGAACCTTACTGTTCTTTTCAAGCTTTAAGCCTTTCTTAAGCTTCTGCTCCTCTAAATAGTTCTCCCTGACGTTCATTCGCCAGATATAAATAAACGCCGCGATTATAACTATAGTCAGAAGACCATAGAGTAGAATCAGGAATGAATTGTCGCCATATACTATCAGTCTGTTCTCTGTATGTGTCTCGACATTTCCCAGTGTACCGAACTTGCTTAAATATTGAAGTCCGAATCCGAAGAAATACCAGAAGAAGAGAATCTCGGAAAGTAAGTAGGCGAATCCTTTTACATATTGTCCTCTCATAACAGGACCGATACCCATTATGATAAATGACAATCTCGTCTTCAGGTCACCCTCTTTGAAGGTGGTCCCTATCTCCGCTATGTTCTCCTTGAACGATGCGGATGATTTCCGATTTTTGTTCTTAGCCATAGTTAACCCCGTCTTTCAGTAAAAAATGGACCGGCCAGACTTTGGCCGGCCCTTTGGTATACCGAAATTTAAACTAATTTATTTTGCGTAGCTCTTGCAGGTATCCTGGAATGTCTGAAGAGTCTTCATGAGATCATCATCACTTGTGCTTGCTGTGATGTTGCCCTGTACGATATCTCCGCCAAGACCTTCAGCTGTTGTCCAGTAATCTCCGGGATACTGTCCCTGTGTCTGATCCAGTTTCATCTGTTCGAATACTGCCATCATAGCGGCATCCTTTGTAACTGCATCATCTTTACGAGCTTCAAGATTTGAAGGACCCCATCCAAGAGCCTTGAATCTGTCAATCTGAACATCACCGCTTGAAAGGTAAGCTGCAAGTGCATCGCAAACAGCAAGCTTATCAGCATCTTCCTGAGGCTTTACACCGAGAAGCTTGTATCCGCTGAAACCGCTCATCTGATATTTCTTGCCATCTCCACCGGTGAACTGAGGCAGCTTAGCGCAGGCATAATTATCACCAAAGAGCTGCTTTACAGTAGCTGAATCCCAGGTACCATCTACGATTGCAGCCACATCTGTAGCCTTGCTTGCGTCAGCACCGTTTGCCCATGCTCCGCTTCCAGCCATTGTAGCCATAGCCTTCAGAGCTGCAAGGCCCTTATCGCTTGCATAATCGATATTGCATTTTGTGAAGTTACCCTTATCATCTGTATCATATGTAAGCTTGCATCCTGCACCGAAGAAGAATGCTGTCTGATACCAGCCGTTGTCAACAGCGAAGTAGAACTTCTTGTTTGCAGCCTTGCAGTCAGCAAGAATCTTGTCAAGGTCAGTAGGATCAGTCACAACACTCTTATCATAATACATGAAATATGTATTATCTGCTGTGATAGGATAAGCATACATTTTCTTACCAACAGTTCCGGCCTTTGCAGCGCCCTCATCGTTGTCCTTCTTGAGCTGAGCTGCATTTCCTGCCTCAACCTCTTCAAGAGCGCCGGCAGATACAAGACGTGCTGTCTGATCCTGTGCGAATGTAAAGACATCAGCTCCAGCCTCAACGTCTGTAATCATGTTGGATGCCGCATCGCCTTCTCCTACAGGCTCAACAGTGAATTTTGCATTCTTGAGTCCTGAATTCTTGTCCTGGAATTTCTGAATCTCATCCTTAGTGAAATCAACAGCGTTATCAGCCACCCAGACCTTGATCTCGCCGTCATATTTCAGCTCTGTCTTCTTTGTTGTTGCAGCCTTGTTGCCAGCATTGCCGGAATTGTTTGAAGCAGCTTTCTTTCCGCCGCATCCAACAAGCATTGTAGAACAAAGTGCGCCTGCCATAAGAACAGAAACAACCTTCTTGTTCATAATCAGTAACTTCCTTTCTATTACCCTTTTGTTAATACCGGTATCGTTTCCACCATTCCGAAATATTTCTCATCAGGCTTTATTTCATATTTTGCTTCTGAGATTTTTTCATTTCGAAACTTTCGGAAACTTTCGTTCGTCGAATTGTAATTTATCACCTATGTTGTAATTTGTCAACGAAATAGAAGTTTATTTAATTTTTTTCGACATTGTGCACAGTTTTTTCGTGTCGTTTTTGTGAATTGTTCCCGATTGAAAAAATTAATTAATAGTTTTTTCGTTAATTTTCGTTTTTTTCTTGCAATATTTTATCTGTGTTTTTATAATGACTTTGAAATTTATAAATAATCATTCTGACAGGCATGGAAACGTTTACTCCTTACGGTTTACTGCATACACGGTTAATTATTAAATCAGAGCCATTGTCAGAAATTATTTTTCTTATTGCATCGTTAGTTCGAAAGAAGGTATATAGATGGCAACCATAAAAGATATCGCTGACAAACTTGGGGTCTCTGTCAGCACCGTCTCAAAAGGACTGAACGGCGGCAAAGATATCTCTGAATCAGTCCGTCAGCAGGTTCTCGACACAGCTGTTGAACTGGGATATAAAGGTCGGAGGCGGGACAGCGAGCACAGAACGAGAATATGTATCTTCATAGAGAACATGGAATTCGAATCAGCCAATAATTTCGGGTACGAGATTATCCTCGGATTCAGACAGGCTGCATTCAAGGAACATTACGGCATAACAGTACTGCCGGTCAGCAAAGACTTTCAGCATAATGAACATTATGATAAATACATGATGATAAACCACTATGCCGGTTCATTTATTCTTGGGTTCTCGAAAGATGATCCCTGGATGAAAGATATTGAATCAACCAAATTTCCAACGATTCTGCTGGATAACTTCATATCCAAAAATAAAAATGTCAGCTGCATAAGCACTGACAGTGATGAGGGAATAGATATGGCTATCTCTCATCTTATTAAACTGGGACACAAAAAAATAGCTTTCCTGGATGGTTCTGTCGGATCGGAAATATCAGATCAGCGTATGGCCGCCTTTATCAGAAGTATCAGTAACCACGGTCTTGAACCTGATCCTGAATTATGCGTATATGGATATTTTGTAGCAGACTCAGCCCATTATCATGTACCCGGATTTCTTGACCGGGGAGCGACAGCAATTGTATGTGGCAATGACCTTATTGCAACAGGGGTAATATCAGAATGTATGACACTGGGATTTAAAGTGCCTGATGACATCAGTGTTATAGGATTCGATGATCTGCCAATATCAGCTCATCTCTATCCGCCTCTTACAACTGTAAGGCAGAACAGGCTCGACATCGGAAAGTCAGCATACTTTATTTTAAACGGTCTGATTAAAGGCATATATATGTCCAAAGTAACGCTGAGGCCTGAACTTATTGTCAGGAAATCAACAGGAAAATGCAGACACAGGGATATATATGGTTCTAAAACTCATGACAATGATTCAGTCATCAAAAAAAATCCCGGACTATATAACTCTTTCAAAATAAAAAAAGAAATAGACCGGAAATAAAATATTTGCCTTAATTAAAAAATTCTATTATAAAAAATAAAGCCGGGAAATCCCCGGCTTTTATAGTCTCAGATAAGTTCAAGCAGCACCTCAAGTGCTCCATCGCCTTTTCTCTGACCAATCTTTGTAATTCTTGTGTAACCGCCGTTTCTATCAACGTATTTAGGAGCAATCTCATCAAAGAGTTTGTTTGGCATATTTACGTTAACTGTTTCGGACTTCTTAGTGCCCTTCTCGGTTACAGGATAGAGAACTTTAAGCATCTGACGGCGGGCATGAAGACGAGAAGGCTGATCCTTCTTGATCTTTTTCTCAACTGTAGTATATACAGTAACCTTTCTGCCGTCCTCGACTTTCTTCACACGTCTGCCGTTCTTATCCTTCTCAGGAACCTTTGCCTCGACAGTAACCTCATCAAAGTTATCTTTCTCACGAACTGCGAGTGCGATAAGCTTCTCGGCGATCTTGCTCACTTCCTTAGCCTTTGCTTCAGTTGTGATGATTTTGCCGTGCTCGAAAAGCATTGTGACCTGATTTCTCAGGAGTGCCTTTCTCTGTGAAGATGTTCTTCCAAGTTTTCTGTACTTTGCCATTTTTATTTCCTCCATTCATGGCTGAACCCCCGTGCGCTCATCGGTCTTACCACAGCAGCTCAAATTATTGCCTGTTAGGAGATATGCCCCCTGCACTCATCGGATTTACCACGGGACTTATTCCTGTATACTGATCGTGCCAATAAACGACACTGTTATTATTCTTCTGTCCGAAGTTTCAAGCCAAGTTCCTTCAGCTTTGCAAGTACTTCATCAAGAGACTTTTTTCCAAGATTACGAACCTTCATCATCTCATCCGGAGTCTTCGCGCAAAGTTCAGCTACGGTATTGATGCCAGCTCTCTTCAGACAGTTAAATGAACGAACCGAAAGCTCAAGCTCATCAATAGTCATCGTGCTGCTGGATGAATCCTTTGCTTCTTTCTGAGGAGCGAGAATATCAGCTTCCTTAGCGCGCTCAGAGAGATCTACGAACATCTGAAGATGTTCGGACAAAACCTTTGCCGCAAGGCTTACTGCCTCGTCAGGTCCCATGGCGCCGTTTGTCCAGACATCGATCGTAAGCTTGTCATAATCAGTACGATCCTTGTATCTGGTATTCTCAACTGTCAGATTGACTCTTTCAGTAGGTGTATAAATGGAATCTACAGCAATAACACCTATTGGCGTATCATCTCTCTTGTTTTCATCAGAGCTTACATATCCATGACCGTTTGTAATAGTAAGATCCATATAGAGCTTGCAGTCGCTTCCACCGTTAAGATGCGCAATTACAAGATCAGGGTTTACGATCTCCACGTCATCGGACTGTACCTGAATGTCAGCAGCTGTGACAGTGCCTTCACCGGAAAAATCTATATAAGCCTTCTTGGGTTCGTCATTTCCACTGTTGTCACGGATCGCCAGATCTTTAATATTCATAATGATCTCAGCGACATCTTCCTTGACTCCGGGAATAGAGCTGAATTCATGAAGAACACCATCGATCTTTACCTGACTTACAGCTGTGCCGGGCAAAGTGGAAAGCATGATTCTTCTCAGCGAATTGCCAAGAGTTGTGCCATATCCTCTCTCAAGAGGCTCCGCTACAAAGCGACCGTACTTGTGGTCATCAGACATCTCGACGATTTCAATTCTTGGTACTACCAAATCGAGCAATGTGATCCTCCTTTATAAAGGGTTTAGATGTATTAATCAATAATGAGTGCAAGTGACACTCATATGATTATTTATTACTTGGAATACAACTCGACGATAAGCATCTCATTGACAGGTACGTCGATCTGCTCTCTGGTAGGAAGATTCTTGACAGTGCCTGTAAGCTTCTCAGGATCGCAATCAAGCCAGTCAGCTGTTGCACGTCCATTAGTCACTTCCAGAATATCCTTGAAACGCTGAAGATTCTTTTTCTTCTCGCAAACTTCTACAACATCTCCTGCTTTCAGAAGATATGAAGGAATATTTACCTTTTTACCATTAACGGTAAACATCTTGTGGTCAACAAGCTGTCTTGCCTCACGACGCGTACGTGCGAATCCGAGACGGAAAACAACGTTATCAAGTCTGCTCTCGAGCATGGTCATAAGGTTATCACCAGTCTGACCCTTCATGATATCAGCCTTCTTGTAATAATTACGGAAAGGCTTCTCAAGAACGCCATAGATGAACTTTGCCTTCTGCTTCTCACGAAGCTGAAGCCCATATTCGGAAATTTTTCTTCTGGAGTTCTGAGGATGTCTCTTGGACTTCTTGTCAACTCCCATATATACAGGATCCATACCGAGGGATCTGCATCTCTTTAAGATCGGTGTCTTATCTACTGCCATTTTATCAATTCCTCCTGATCAGACTCTTCTGCGCTTCGGCGGACGGCATCCGTTGTGCGGTACAGGTGTTACATCCTGAATTGTCGTTACATTGATTCCGTTTGCAGCAAGCGCGCGGATCGCGGCTTCTCTTCCTGATCCCGGTCCTTTAACAAATACATCGACAGATTTCAGTCCTGTCGGCGCAGCAGCCTTAGCTGCTGTCTCTGCTGCCATCTGCGCAGCATACGGAGTAGATTTCCTTGAACCCTTGAAGCCAAGGCCGCCTGCGGAAGCCCATGAAAGAGCATTGCCCTGTGCATCCGTAAGAGTCACGATCGTATTATTAAACGATGCCTGAATATGAGCCTGGCCATGTTCAACGTTTTTTCTAACGCGCTTTTTTGTAACCTTCTTTGCTACTTTAGCCATAGTGAAACTAACCTACTTTCCTTTATTACTTCTTCTTGTTCGCAATTGTCTTGCGCGGTCCCTTGCGTGTCCTTGCATTAGTCTTTGTCTTCTGTCCGCGAACCGGCAGACCTTTTCTGTGACGAATGCCGCGATAGCAGCTGATCTCTGTAAGGCGCTTGATATTCATGGAAACTTCACGTCTCAGATCACCCTCGACGGTAACATTTTCCTTTTCAATTGCCTCTGCGATCTTTTTTACTTCGTCATCAGTGAGATCCTTTACGCGAGTATCCGGATTAACTCCGGCTTCAGCGAGGATCTTGTCCGATGTAGTACGACCGATTCCATAAATATATGTAAGACCGATCTCAATACGCTTTTCTCTTGGTAAATCTACACCTGCGATACGAGCCATGTGTATTTACACCTCCAAAATCAACATGGGGATATCCCCGTCTCAAGCTACAGAGACATAAAATCTTTGGCAGCTCCGTTTTGCAGTAGTACAAAACGGCCTGAAATGTGTGCCGTGACAATATATCTCCTGATCTCATCTAAACATGAGAATGGTGAGACTATCTCCTCCCGGTATGATAGAGAAGATATCTCACTTTAAATATAGAAACAGTACGGGTTTGGATCTCGCCCGACTGCAGCCGCCTTAAATTGTCGCAGAGCTGATCAACCCTGTCTCTGCTTATGTTTAGGGTTCTCACAGATAATTCTGATCTTGCCCTTTCTCTTGATTACCCTGCACTTCTCGCACATGGGCTTTACAGAAGATCTTACCTTCACGATTGTCTCCTTTCCGTCAAAAACGTCCGAATAGCATTTTACTATAAAGGCGTTAATAAAGTCAACAAATATTTTATTTATCTCTCCATACTATTCTGCCTTTGGAAAGGTCGTATGGAGACATCTCGATCGTCACCTTGTCTCCCGGCAGTATCCTGATATAATTCATTCTGAGCTTCCCGCTGATGTGTGCCAGAATTTCCAGCCCGTTTTCAAGCTTTACCTGGAACATTGCATTTGGAAGCTTTTCCAGAACCGTTCCTTCTAATTCAATTACATCTGCTTTTGACAATGATGATTCCTCCTAATGCCGTCAAAAATAAAATCACGCCTCAAGAACCTTGGCTATCCGCAGAACTTCCTTATCGACATCAGCGTCACCGCTCATCTCGTGGAGAATACCCTGCTTGTTGTAATATTCTATAAGAGGTTCGGTTTGTTCATGATAAATGCTGAGCCGCTTTAGAACTGTCTCTTCCTTGTCATCTGCGCGCTGAACCAGCGGAGTGCCGCACTTGTCGCAGATTCCTTCCTTCTTGGGAGGAAGGGTAACAAGGTGGTAAATCGCACCGCAGTTAGGGCAGGATCTGCGACCGGCCATACGCTTTACGATCTTCTCATCTTCTACTACAACATTGAGAGCATATTCCATCTTCTCCCCTCTGGCGGAAAGAGCCTCGGTAAGAGCCTCTGCCTGAGGAATGGTTCTTGGGAATCCGTCAAGAATAAAACCTTTTTTGCAGTCGTCCTCACTGATTCTGTCCATCACAAGGTCGCATGTCAGTTCATCCGGAACCAGAAGACCCTCGTCCATATATTTCTTGGCCTTCTGACCAAGTTCTGTGTTGTTCTTGATATTCTCGCGGAATATATCTCCTGTGGAGATATGGGGGATGCCATATCTCTTTGAAAGTCTGGATGCATATGTTCCTTTTCCTGCGCCGGGCGCACCAAGCATGACAATCTTCATAAAATTCTCCCTATTTAAAATATCCTGACATTCATCAGTCACTGAGGAAACCATGATAATTTCTGACCATCATCTGCGACTCGATCTGCTGAAGCGTCTCTATTACTACTCCAACAACAATGATGATCGATGTACCGCCGAATGAAACATTCGCATTGAATAATCCGTTCAGCATGATCGGTATGATCGATACGATCGTAAGTCCGATAGCTCCGATAAAAATAACGGAATTAAGAACAGATGTAAGATAATCGCTGGTCGGTCTGCCGGGTCTGATCCCCGGAATAAAGCCGCCTGATTTCTTCAGGTCATCAGCTATCTCAAGCGGATTAAATGTAATGGCCGTGTAGAAATATGCAAAGGCGATGATCAAAAGCACATACAAAATAGCTCCAAGCGAATATATCCATGCGGATGTATTGAACCAGTATGATTCTGACAGACCATGCATGATCTTGTCCCAGACGCTTGTGCCCTGACCCTTGCCGAGCATCGCCGTAATAATTACAGGTGTCTGCATAAGTGAATCGGCGAAAATGACAGGCATTACTCCTCCGGTATTTACCTTGAGAGGAATGTTTGTCGATGTACCTCCGAATGTACGTCTGCCCTGAAGCTTCTTGCTGTACTGTACGGGTATCCGTCTTTCAGCTCCCTGAAGGATCACTACAAGAAGGACGACTCCGACAATAATAGCAACGATTATAGCTGCTGCAAGAGTACCCTTTGCAATAGTCTTTCCTTTGACAAACTGTGAAAAGAGTGTCTTCACATCCTGCGGCATACGGGAAATGATATTGATGATAAGAACAATGGAAATACCATTACCTACACCATTATCAGTGATACGTTCACCTATCCACATCAGCACTGTAGATCCTGCGGTAAGAACAGTTATCAGAGTAATTACATTTAATATTCCTTTAACATTCAGACCCCAGTAGGTAAGATATCCTCCCCGTCCGAAACCGATCGTCATAGCGGTCGATTCCAGTATGGCCAGACCCACCGACACATATCTCGTAATCTTTGTTATGAATCTTCGTCCGGTTTCTCCGTCTCTTGCGATTTCTTCCAGTCTCGGAAAGGCAATCGTTAAGAGCTGAATGATGATGGATGATGTAATGTAGGGCGTGATGCTCAGAGCAAAAATACTCATATTTTCGAGAGAGCCACCGGACATTGCATTAATAAGACTCATTGAATCGGATGCATTTCCAAACAAACTGTTATAAACATCCTTGCTGACGCCGGGAAGTTTAATCCATGCTCCGATTCTGATTATGATCAGCATCAGAAAAGTAAAACCGATTCTTCTTCGCAGATCTTTTATTTTGAAAGCATTGCGAAGCGTTTTGAACATCAGATCACCTCAGCAGTCCCGCCTGCATTCTCGATCTTCTCTTTTGCTGATGCGGAGAATGCGTTGACCTTTACATTAAGCTTCTTTGTAAGTTCGCCGTTTCCAAGAATCTTGATTCCGTCACGAGCGTTCTTTACAATGCCTGCTTTCTTAAGTGCTTCGGCATCTACAGTTGATCCGTCATCAAATTTGTCCAGTGCAGACACATTGATTGCTACGATATCAAGTGTATTTCTGTTCTTGAAGCCTCTCTTGGGAATACGACGGAACAGAGGCATCTGACCGCCTTCAAATCCGGGTCTTGGTGCTCCTGAACGAGCCTTCTGACCTTTGTGACCTTTGCCTGCGGTCTTGCCGTTTCCTGAGCCGTGTCCGCGTCCGCGTCTGAAGTTATTGCTCTGAACCGAGCCCTCAGCAGGAGTTAAATTAGATAAATTCATTTATGAACCTCCTAGTAATCTCTTCGTTATGCATCAATCTCTTCAACAGTTACAAGATGTCTGATTCTTCTTATCTGTCCGCGAGACGCATCATTATCGGGTACGACTACAGAGTGATTTATTTTTCTGAGTCCAAGAGCTTCTGCTGTCTTCTTGTTGACAGGGACTGCACCGATCGTGGACTTTACAAGTGTTATCTTTAACTTCTTAGCCATGATTTCCTCCTTATTCGCCAAGGATCTCGGATACTGACTTACCGCGAAGCTTAGCTACTTCCTCAGGGGACTTGAGTGACTCAAGCGCCTTGATCGTTGCCAGTACGACGTTCTGTTTATTGGATGAACCAAGCGACTTCGTACGGATATTTTTAATTCCTGCAAGATCACAGACGGCACGAGCAGGACCACCGGCGATGATTCCTGTACCTTCCGGAGCAGTCTTCAGAAGAACTGTAGCTCCTGTGCTCTTTCCAATTATATCATGAGTGATGCTGTGAGCATCATTCATGGATACAGTAATAAGTTTCTTCATGGCATCTTCTTTGCCCTTCCTGATTGCTTCAGGAATCTCGGCAGATTTGCCAAGACCGACGCCAACATGTCCGTTATGATCACCTACGACGACAAGCGCTGCAAAACGCATTGTACGACCGCCCTTTACGACCTTTGTGACACGCTTTATCGATACGACGTTATCATCTAATTCGAGCTGACTAGCGTCAACAATAGTACGCTTCATGTATCGTTCCCTCCTTAAAATTCAAGGCCGGCATCTCTTGCGGCCTCAGCCAGTGCTTGAACTCTTCCTTTGTAGATATATCCGGCACGGTCGAAGACCACTGTCTTTATGCCTTTCTCGAGAGCTTTCTTGGCGATATCAGATCCGAGAGCCTTTGCAGCATCAACATTATATGTCTTTTCCAGCTGCAGGTCCTTATCAAGCGTTGAAGCGGAGCAAAGTGTCTTGCCTGCCTCATCGTCAATTATCTGAGCATACATGTGATTATTGCTGCGGAAGACAGCGAGACGAGGTCTCTCTGCTGTTCCGGAGAGGTGATATCTGAGTCTTCTGTGTTTCTTCTCACGTACAACAGATCTTGATTTCTTTGTAATCATATCTTCTCACTCCTTCCTTTATTTCTTACCAGTCTTGCCGGCCAGACGACGAACATGCTCATCAGCGTAACGAATACCCTTGCCCTTATACGGCTCAGGTCTCCTCTTGTCGCGGATCTCAGCTGCGAACTGTCCCACCTTTTCCTTGTCTATGCCGGAGACAGAGATATTGTTTCCGTCAACTTTTGTCTCGATGCCATCGGGATCTGTCATCTCGACGGGGTGAGAATATCCGAGATGAAGAGTGAGCTTCTTGCCGGATTTCTCGGCACGATAACCAACACCCTGAATCTCGAGTGTCTTTGAAAATCCTTCATGGACACCGGTGACCATATTCTGAAGCAGAGATCTGGTCAGGCCGTGAAGGGACTTGTTTCTTTTCAGATCATCAGGTCTCGAAACCTTGATCTCGTTATCCTCGACAGTGATTGTCATCTCAGCGGGTAATTCTCTTACCAGGGTTCCCTTGGGACCTTTTACAGTCACAAGATTATTTTCTGCTATATCTACAGTAACACCTGCAGGTATTGCGATTGGCATTCTTCCAATACGTGACATGCCCGTACCTCCTAAAATATACATTTGCCATTATCTGGCAGACTATAGAAATTATTATTTTCCGGATTATTACCAGATATATGCGAGCACTTCTCCGCCGACTCCGAGCTTTCTGGCTTCCTTATCAGTTACAATTCCCTTGTTTGTTGAGAGAATTGCCACGCCCAGTCCGCCGAGCACCTTGGGAACATCATTCTTTCCGGCGTATACACGCAGACCCGGCTTAGAGATCTTCTTGAGACCGGAGATGATTCTTGTATTCTTGTTGTCTGCATATTTAAGAGTAATACGAAGTGCCTGGAAATTGCCGTCAGGAACAAGTTCATACTTCTCAATATATCCTTCATCGACAAGAATATCAGCGATTGCGGTCTTCATCTTGGATACCGGAACATCGACTGTATCATGCTTTGCCGTATTGGCATTGCGGATTCTTGTAAGCATATCTGCGATTGGATCACTTATATTCATGATTCTTTTATCTCCTTTCCGATTACCAGGATGCCTTCTTTACTCCGGGGATCTCGCCCTTGTATGCAAGCTCACGGAAGCATACACGGCAGACACCGTACTTCTTGAGAACGGAGTGCGGACGGCCGCAGATTCTGCAGCGTGTATAAGCTCTCGTGGAGAATTTAGGTGCACGCTGCTGCTTAATCTTCATAGATTTCTTTGCCATTTATGATTCCTCCTGGATTACTTAGCAAAAGGCATACCGAACATACGAAGGAGTTCGCGTGCCTCTTCATCAGTCTTGGCTGTGGTTACAAAAATGATATCCATGCCTCTGATCTTATCGACCTTGTCATACTCGATCTCGGGGAATATAATCTGTTCCTTTATGCCGAGCGCATAATTTCCTCTTCCGTCAAATGAATCCGGATTAACACCACGGAAATCACGGACACGAGGAAGTGCGAGGTTCACAAGACGATCCATGAAATCATACATCTTCTCTCCGCGAAGAGTAGTCTTGCATCCAATGCCCTGACCTTCACGAATCTTGAAATTTGCTATGGAATTCTTTGCCTTGGTGACAACAGCATGCTGTCCTGTGATCGTCTCCATATCAGCTACCGCAGCCTCAAGGAGCTTGGCGTTTTCCTTTGCTTCGCCAACGCCCATATTGACAACGATCTTCACAAGCTTGGGGATCTCCATGACATTCTTGTATCCGAACTTCTGCTGCATAGCAGAACGGATCTCATTGTCATAATTATCTTTTAATCTGCTCATTATTTGTCTCCTCCTTTCCGTCAGTCAATTGTCTTGCCTGTTTTCTTGGCGAAACGCACTTTTTTGCCGTCCTCAGTTCTGAAGCCGACGCGGGTTGCATTGCCATCAACGAGGAGCATTACGTTAGAAATATCAATAGGAGCCTCGTGCTCGACGATTCCGCCTGCCTGATTCTTCATGCTGGGCTTCTCGTGGCGCTTTACCATGTTGACTCCCTCGACTACCAGTCTGTGATTCTTGTGGTCGATCGATACTACCTTGCCTTCATTATTCTTGTCTTTGCCGGCGATTACACGAACGGTATCGCCAACCTTGATCTTACTTGCCATCGTGTGACCTCCTCAAAGTACTTCCGGCGCGAGTGAGATTATCTTCATGAACTTCTTGTCACGAAGCTCTCTTGCAACCGGTCCGAAGATACGGGTTCCAGTAGGTGTGCCGTCATCCTTTATAATGACAGCCGCATTCTCGTCAAATTTGATGTAGGAACCGTCCTTACGGCGTACACCCTTTCTGGTGCGAACAACAACGGCATTTACCACATCGCCTTTTTTCACAACACCGCCGGGTGTAGCCTCTTTGACAGAAGCTTTGATGACATCGCCTATATTTGCATATCTCCTGGTAGAACCACCGACAACGCGAATGCAGAGGAGTTCTCTGGCGCCGGTATTGTCAGCTACCGCTAATCTGCTTTCCTGCTGTACCATTAAAAGCCTCCTTAATCACTTTGCTCTCTCGATAATGTCTACCAGTCTCCATCTCTTGTCTTTGGAAAGCGGTCTGGTCTCCATTACACGAACTGTATCGCCTGTGTGCGCATCATTATTCTCATCATGCGCCTTAAGCTTGTATGTCTTCTTGACAATCTTTTTATAGAGCGGATGACGCTCATTATCGTGAACAGCAACGACAATAGTCTTATCCATCTTATCACTTACGACTATGCCGGTACGTGTTTTTCTAAGATTTCTCTCTTCCACGGAAAACTCCTTTCTTTATCGTCCGTTCACTTTGCCATGCGCTTTTGAGTGATAACGGTCTGAATGCGGGCAATATTCTTCTTTACCTCTTTGATGCGGCTGGTGTTGTCCAGCTGATTTGTTGCATTCTGGAATCTAAGGTTGAAGAGTTCCTTTTTGGCATCGGTAAGAGCAGTTGCAAGCTCTTCCTCGTTTTTAGTCTTAAGGTCCGCTACATATTCTTTAGTTTTCATTTGCTACACCGCCTTCTACTTCTTCCCGGCCGATGATCTTGCAGCGGCACGGAAGCTTGTGGGATGCGAGACGAAGGGCTTCCTTCGCGTCTTCTTCAGGTACGCCTGAGATTTCGAAAAGGACACGTCCCGGCTTTACGACAGCTACCCAGTGATCCACAGGGCCTTTACCTTTACCCATACGAGTGCCAAGAGGCTGGGCTGTAACCGGCTTGTCCGGGAAAATACGGATCCAGATCTTTCCGCCACGCTTTACGTATCTTGTAAGCGCTACACGGGCTGCTTCGATCTGATTTGACTTGATCCAGCATGGATCTGTTGAAATAAGGGCGAACTCTCCATCAGCTACCTTATTTGCCTTTGTTGCCTTTCCGGCAAGAGATCCGCGGAACTGTTTTCTATGCTTTACTCTCTTAGGCATTAACATTGCGGTTACCTCCTACTTTCTTGTTCTTGGATGGAAGTATCTCACCCTTGTAGATCCATACTTTCACACCAACCTTGCCATATGTCGTATCGGCTTCAGCGAAACCGTAGTCGATATCTGCACGGAGTGTCTGAAGAGGAATCGTACCTTCGTTGTAGGATTCTTTTCTTGCGATATCAGCTCCGCCGAGACGACCTGAGCATGAAGTCTTGATACCCTGTACTCCATTGATCTTCATTGTACGGCTGATGCAGGACTTCATTGCACGTCTGAATGACACACGATTCTCAAGCTGCTGTGCGATGTTCTCTGCCACAAGCTGAGCATCCTCATCCGGGCGCTTTATTTCCTTGATATCAATTATTATCTTCTTATCTGTAAGCTTCTGAACCTCAGCCTTTACCTTATCGATCTCAGCGCCGCCTTTTCCGATTACGACTCCGGGCTTTGCTGTGAAAACAGTAACCTTGATTCTGTCAGATGCACGCTCGATATCGATCTTTGATACTCCGGCTGCATAAAGCTTCTTTTTAAGAAATGTTCTGATCTTATGATCCTCAACAAGATAGTCAGCGAATTCCTTGTCTGCGTACCATTTTGAATCCCAGTCCTTGATTACGCCGACTCTAAGACCATGAGGATTGACTTTCTGTCCCATGTATTTCCTCCTTTTTACTTCTCATCCAGCACAATGGTGATGTGGCTCATACGTTTCTCGATACGATAAGCTCTGCCCTGTGCCCTCGGGTGGATTCTCTTCATCGTCGGTCCCTTGTTTGCAAAAGCCTCTGCAACGTAGAGATTTGATCTCTGAAGTCCGTTGTTATTCTCAGCATTTGCGATAGCGGAATTCAGAAGCTTTGCGATTACGCTTGAAGCGTATCTGGGGTTGTATGTAACTATAGCGAGCGCAGTCTCAACATCCTTGCCGCGGATAGCATCCAGAACAAATCCAGCCTTCTGAACGGACATCCTCGCAAAGGACAGCTTTGCTGACGGTCTGGTATCTTTATTTTCGTTTCTCTCACGCTTTATCTGGGATCTATGTCCTTTAGCCATGATTGAAACCTCCTTTCAGTCTATATCCTTACTTTCCTGCGAGAGCAGTCTTTCTCTCATCATTATTACCGTTATGTCCGTGGAATGTCCTGGTCAGAACAAACTCGCCGAGCTTGTGTCCGACCATATCCTCTGTGATATATACAGGGACGTGCTTCCTTCCATCGTGTACGGCAATGGTAAGGCCTACCATCTGAGGGAAGATTGTTGAGCGGCGTGACCATGTCTTGATGACTGTCTTATCGCCGGACTTTACGACTTCATCGACCTTCTTAAGCAGGCTTGCGTCTGCGAAAGGTCCTTTCTTTATAGAACGTGCCATGACGTAACCTCCTTATTTGATTGCTCTGCCGTTTCTTCTTCTTACGATAAGCTTATCCGAATGCTTCTTGCCTTTTCTGGTCTTAAGACCAAGTGCCGGCTTACCCCAAGGAGTAGAAGGTCCGGGACGTCCAACAGGAGCTTTTCCTTCTCCACCGCCGTGAGGGTGGTCGTTCGGGTTCATGACTGAACCTCTGACTGTAGGTCTCCATCCCATGTGTCTCTTACGTCCTGCCTTACCGATCTTTACGAGGTTGTGGTCAGCATTGCCAATCACGCCGATTGTCGCGCGGCAGTTGATCGGAACCATACGCATCTCTCCTGAAGGAAGGCGAAGCGTTGCATAACCGTTCTCCTTAGCCATCAGCTGAGCGGCAGCTCCCGCGGAACGAACCATCTGTCCGCCCTTACCCGGATACAGCTCTATGTTATGAATCTCTGTACCAACAGGGATGTTCTCAAGAGGGAGGCAGTTGCCGATTCTGACTTCTGCTTCAGATCCGCTCATGACTGTCATTCCGTCTGTCAGTCCCTGAGGAGCAATGATATATGACTTTGTGCCATCAGCATAAGCAAGCAGAGCTATGTTTGCTGTACGGTTGGGATCGTACTCGATTCCGACAACCTTTGCAGGGATGCCGTCCTTATTTCTTCTGAAATCTATAACTCTGTACTTTCTGGTGTTCTGACCGCCGTGGTGGCGAACAGTGATCTTACCCTGGTTATTACGTCCGGAAGTCTTTTTCTGAGCCTTTAAAAGAGATTTCTCAGGAGTTTTCTTTGTGATCTCTGAAAAATCAGATCCGCTCATATTTCTTCTGGAAGGTGTATACGGGTTGTATGTCTTGATTCCCATTGTATTTCCTTTCTCGTTGGTTTCTTATCGCACTTTACATGTGCCTAATTTGGAGATTCTGATCAAAGTCCCTCAAAGAACTCGATATCTTTTGAATCTTCCGTAAGTCTGACGATAGCTTTCTTTGTGGAAGCGGTGCGTCCGGTTACGGCGCCTCTTCTCTTCTTCTTGCCCTCGTTGTTTACGGTATTGACCGAAGCAACACGGGCGCCGTCAAACATCTTCTCTACGGCAGCCTTGATATCAGTCTTGGTTGCGTCGGGATGTACCAGGAATGTGTACTTCTTCTCGCCCATCATGGACATGCTCTTTTCGGTTACCACCGGACGGATGATTACATCGTAGTATGCAAGTGATGCCATTATGCGTACACCTCCTCAATCTTCTTTATTGCCGCTTCTGTAGCGACAACTGTGTTGTATTTCAGAACGTCATAGACGTTTATTGTCTCAGCAGGAAGTGTCTTTACATCCTGCAGATTTCTTGCCGAGAGAATTACGTTCTGATCTGCTGTGTCAAGAACAATAAGAGCCTTCTTTACGTTGAGATTGTCAAGAACCTTCTTCATGTTTTTGGTCTTGATCTCATCAAGCTTCAGGCTGTCAAGAACAAGGAGCTTGTTCTCCTGAACTCTGGAAGTAAGCGCAGACTTAAGAGCTGCTCTCTTCTCTTTCTTGTTCATCTTGATGCTGTAATCACGGGGTACAGGTGCAAACACAACTCCTCCGCCTGTCCACTGGGGTGCGCGAATGGAACCCTGACGGGCATGACCTGTGCCCTTCTGTCTCCAGGGCTTTCTTCCGCCGCCTCTTACTTCTGAGCGGGTCTTTGCTTTCTGTGTGCCCTGGCGGTTGTTTGCCAGCTGTGTCTTTACAGCAAGCTGTACAAGGTGCTCATTCGGCTCAACTCCGAAAACAGCATCGTTCAGAGTCATCTTGCCGACTTCCTGTCCTTCCATATTGAAAACGGATACTTCTGCCATCGAATGGTCTCCTTTCCTAATCTTCAGGCCTTGACGGACTCTTTGATGGTTACGAGCGCCTTCTTGGAGCCCGGAACCGCTCCGCGAACCAGAAGAAGATTCTGATCTGCGTCTACTCTCACTACCTGCAGGTTCTGGACTGTAGCCTGTACGGATCCCATATGACCCGGCATTCCCTTGCCCTTGAACACGCGGCTCGGAGTAGATGATGTGCCATTCGATCCCTGATGGCGATGGAACTTTGAACCATGAGCCATAGGTCCTCTGTGCTGGCCGAATCTCTTTATTGCTGATTCAAAACCATGTCCCTTTGTGATCGCAGTCGCATCAACCTTGTCGCCTGCCGCAAAGATATCCGCTTTTATTTCCTGAGCGATCTTGTAATCGCCGGAATTTTCAAAACGGAACTCACGCACAAATTTTCTCGGAGATACGCCGGCCTTATCGAAGTGACCCTTCTCAGCCTTGTTGACTCCGTGTCTGTGTGCTACAGACTTCTTGCCCTGACCGTCCTTGGTCTTTACTTTCTCGACTTCGTCGACAAAGCCGACCTGAACAGCGTCATAGCCGTCGTTCTCTTTGGTCTTGAGCTGTGTGACCACACAAGGACCGGCCTCAAGAACTGTTACAGGGATTAACTCACCGTCTTCATTGAAGACCTGTGTCATCCCAAGCTTTCTTGCCAGAATAGCTTTCTTCATTAGTATTTCCTCCTGCTCTACAGCGGAACGCTATTTGTCTTTCGACGTGCGTTCATTCTAGGTAATCTGAGGTTACCTTGTTACCAATTACTTTTCCTTCATCTTGATATCGATGTAAACACCTGCCGGCATCTCCAGTCTGGAGAGTGCTTCGACTGTCTTGGGTGTCGGGGTCATGATATCGATGAGTCTTTTGTGTGTGCGTCTCTCGAACTGTTCGCGTGAATCCTTGTATTTGTGAACTGCGCGAAGGATAGTAACTACTTCCTTCTTGGTAGGAAGTGGTACGGGACCGGATACAACTGCTCCGTTCTTCTTCACCGTGTCAATGATCTTCTGTGCGGATGCATCGACCAGCTCGTGATCATACGCCTTGAGTGTGATTCTCATTACCTGTGCTGCCATAAAAAAAGCCGCCTCCTTATTCGTACTTTTTCGGTACGACAAGCGGTGACTGTACACTACTCCGCGTGTGTCCATAACACACGCGCGGTATCTGCATGAAAGCAGACCATATCAATATCTGTACAGTGACTTGTCGCCAGTTTCGTGTCTGACATTTGCTCCACGGAATTACCTGCCATTGGGTCCTGACAGCAACCTCTCGCTTCATAGCTCATAATGTCACAGCAACTGTTACTATACATTCATTTTCAATAGTATGCAAGATATATCTTGTATTTTTTGTTCTTTTTTAAGTACAATGATGAAGATGCAATAATATTTTCTTTTTCCGCTCAGTTATGACTTATCCCGCAAGTCATTCTCCGACAAATCTTCCCGACGCTCCGCATGGAAGAACAAGTCCGGTCGCTTTTACCGGCAGGCCTGCCTCATCAGCTTCCACTTTTCCATTAAATCGTCTCAGCGATGTGTTTAACATATAAGAAAGAACGGCCGGCTGCAGTCCTGTCGTATATGAATTCACCAGAAAGAAAAGAGGATTGTCGGTTAAAAGGTCGGCACAGTCACAAATCAGGCTGTATACACAGTCCTCTATCTTCCATATCTCTCCCTTCGGTCCCCGTCCATAAGACGGCGGATCCATGATAACGGCATCATAATGATTGCCGCGCCGCTTTTCTCTCGCAACGAATTTCACGCAGTCATCCACAAGCCATCTTATCTTAGCATCTGAAAGTCCGGATGATATGGCATTTTCCCTTGCCCATGCCACCATCCCCTTTGAGGCGTCCACATGAGTCACTTCAGCCCCTGCAGCTGCTGCCGCAAGTGTAGCGCCTCCGGTATATGCGAAAAGGTTCAGGACTTTTATTTTTCTCTCAGGATTCTTATCTTTTTTATTCCTTATTAACTGTGAAAACCAGTCCCAGTTCACCGCCTGTTCCGGAAAGAGACCGGTATGCTTGAATTTGAATGGTTTTAAATGAAATATAAGTCTTTTTCCGATTGCAAGATCATAACCTATTGTCCACTCCTCCGGCAGCGAGAAAAATTCCCATTCTCCGCCGCCCTTTGTACTCCTGTGGTAGTGGGCGTTCAGATTTCGCCAGGCTCTGTCCTGCTTTTTGGTATTCCAGATAACCTGAGGATCCGGCCTTAAGAGAATATACTTTCCCCATCTCTCCAGTTTCTCGCCGTCGGAACAGTCTATTACTTCAAAATCTTTCCATGCTGATGCAAGATACATCTTTGCCTCTTTTCAAATAGAATAATCAAAATCATCCGAAGAAAAATGTCTGTGACTGTAATCAAGAACAAGTGTCAGAATTTCCGTTTGACCCTGTCTTGATGCACGTTCAGCTGCCCTGTCCAAATCTTCTTTTTTGTAAAAACCGCCTTCCAGGAGTCCGCGCATTATCTTAAGATCCGGTGAAGCTATCATAAGATCCGTGATGTGATCTATGGAACGCCGGATCTTCCCTGTAATTTTCTCTTTAAGGTCAGGAGGTATGTCACATTTCAGCCTTGAAAGTGCCATGGTAAGCTTTCCCCGATCAAAGACGCCATCCATTATCGCTTTGTCATATTCAGAATAATCATATATGAGATTATTCCTCCCAAAGCCCTCCAAAAGCTCATTCATAAGTGCGGTATGATCTGATGGGAATTCTATGGACCGGCATGCATCCCCAATCAGAGCCTCACTTATCGGATTGTCAAGGAAAGCGTTTTGCCCTATTCCGGAAATCTTGACAGAATCAGGTATATATATTCCCGTGAGATGCGCCTTCCGGCAGGCATCCTCGCCTATTCTAACGAGATTTGTCCCATCGGGGATGATCTTTACCATGTTTTCCTTTATTTTTTCAGCGGTCATTTCCTCAGAAGAATTATCTCGGTCCAGGTAAATAAGCGTCGAATCCCGTCCGTTGTCTGAGACGGCATATATTCCCCATTCATTTTTTACGATGCGTTCGTTTCCACTTGTTTTTACGCTCAGTCTCTTTCCGGTCCCGTTCAGAATCTCCGATGAAGACAAATCGTGTTCCGGATCAGTCTGGACAAAGAAAGCTCCCTCGCCAAGGCTCTCGCATGATTCCGGCAGAATCACAGTCTTAAGACCTGTGCAGTTCATCATGGCATGGCGTCTTATGGCTTTTGTCCCCGGTCTTACACAAAAAGAATCTTCTTTAAAAAAAGGCGATATTGCTATAAGCTCGCTTCCCTTATATATCCCGCCTCCATCAGCTGTAAGGAAGGGATTTCCCTCTTCCGGAAGAAATTCGCACTCATATTCTCCGGCATCCTTTATATCCCTTACCGTAGAAGGAAGGCGGCACGACAATACCTGTGTGGCCGAGAATACATTGCTTCCCAGATACTCAAGTCCTTCAGATAATTCCACTTCGTTAAGGCATACGCAAAATTCCATGGCATAGCTGTCGATCCTTTTTACAGATCCCGGAAAGCGGATTTTTATTATATTAAGTCCATTATCATAGAAAGCATGCCATCCTATTTCTGTCACCGGTCTGCCGTCTATTTGAGAAGGCACAGAGATTTCCCCGGCGCTCCCGTCATAACCGTCTAAAATCACACCGTCTTTTCCGACTCTGTACCTGAATCGTCCGCCGTTCTCCGGCAGGTAATCTGTCCAGAGCTCATTTGTGGTTTCACCGTTTTCAGCTGCTGTGCTTTTCATTTCTTTTTCTGTCAAGCTCTTCTATCTCTTCCATCAATTCCTGATTCCGCTCAAAAACCATAAGCCTTCTGTTATGCCTGTAGTATCCGTCGCATCCATGCTCTGACAAAAACCTCGCGCTCGCGTATGTAACAGTCAGCTCAGTGACTGCCACAAGGATCTCATTATCATCACCGAATACACGCTCGAGGAAAACGAACATATTATTGAGCTCATTCTGAATAACCGGGACGCTCGCCTTCATAGATTCTACCCGCCTCTGATATTCACGCGACACCTCGGCAAAACGGCCTTCCTCGGAATCAGCATTAGATACATCAAGAAGATCAAAGCATTTTCTGATAAATGAAAGGGAGTAGTTATTGATACTCCTCTCTTCAAAAGAAATCTTCCCGGCAGCTTCAGCAGTCTTCATTCTCTTCTCGAAATAATCTTTTACCGTATCCAGAAGATCATGAACCAGACCGCCCTGCTTTACAGCCTGCTTCATCTCACGGAGTTTTGGAAGCAGGGCTCTTAAGCTCTCTTCTTCCAAGATATTCCTTCTGATCTCAGGCTGCACATACTCCAGCATCAGACCTGTAATGGTAAGTCTCTCGTCAAATCCTGCGCGCCCTGCCCGGTCTCTTATTTCAGCGCTCTCGCATCCTTTCAGAATATCCTTTATTTTATAGTCGGAACGATATTTACTGTAGAGGGCATAATAAGTGGCAAATTCTCTTGCGACTCTCGGAACGCTTATGTATTGCGAAATCAAAGTCTCGTCTACTGGAAAGTCTTTTTGTTCATAAAGCTTTATGGCTTCGGACAAGTCTTCCCAGCCTCTGGCTGTTACATACCCTGCGCCTTTTTCCCTGTCTGCAATATAAAAATCGTCTTTTTTAATATCAAGGAATGTAAGGACAGCTTCATGAACTCCGCTCTTTCTGGCATAAAACTTCCAGGCGTCATAATCCGGACTGACATCCATTACTTTAAGTCTGTCCAGGGTAGCCATGTCAAATTCACGTACTGATCTGTTATATTCAGGAGGATTCCCCGCTGTTACTATTACCCAGCCATTCGGAATCTTATGATTACCGAATGTCTTGTATTGAAGGAACTGGAGCATGGAAGGTCCAAGTGTCTCTGATACGCAGTTTATCTCATCAAGAAAGAGTATTCCTTCATCGCATCCAGTTCTCTCTATTGTGTCATAGATGGAGACGATTATCTCCGACATGGTATATTCTGTTACTTCATAAGTCTGCCCCTTGAATTCCTTATGTACTATAAGAGGCAGTCCCAGAGCGGACTGTCTGGTGTGATGAGTCATCGAATATGACACAAGCGAAATATTCAGTTCTTCTGCAATCTGTTCCATGATTGCGGTCTTTCCTATACCCGGAGCTCCTATCATAAATATAGGGCGCTGTTTCTCCACCGGGATCACATAAGCGCCGTATTCATCTTTTGTCAGATATATCATGACAGATCTTTTGATTTGCTTTTTAGCTTCCTGAATATTCATGTTAATTCCTCTCGGCATCATCCTCGTCATCTTTCATGAGATGACCATCCATATAAAGATATCTCATAGCCCAGGCAGGCGTATCGGGTGCAGGAATGTCTGAATGCACATTCAGGACAAAGGCAGTCTTGTAATTCGGAGCCTTGTCAGGAAACATTCCCAGTCCGTCAGTCAGATAGAGAAGACCTCTCAGATCACTGAATTCATTCTTTTTTATAAGATCATCCACATATTGAAATACCGGTCTGAAGTCAGTGCCTCCGGATCCCACTATCTCTATTTCTCTCATATATCTCTCAAATTCATCATCAGTAGTGATCTTTACATCTTTCTCAATTTCACAGTCACATTGAATTATATGCAGATTCATCACATCTGTAAATGTATCGGAATTTTTAAGGATAGAGTATGTGAGACTGAGGAAGGCTCTTATTACATTGCCCTGACATGATCCGGACGTATCCACGGCAATAACGAAATCAGAAATCTTCGGTGCCTCCCTGTATTCGAGAGGTTCGATAAGAGGCATGTTCCCATACATCTTCATACCGTATATGTAGTAGATATAGTCGAATTCATCCTGATTTATATGCATCTCTTCCCTTACCCTAGCAAAAGACCGGAGAAATTCCGAATAATCCTCTCTCTCCTTTTTTATATCACAGATGACGGAGGAGATGCTGTTCGGTGTAAGCCCCATATTTTCCTCCTCCGCCTCGATATTCATTTTGACATGACCGCCGATTTTCTTCCAGGCATTCTCCGTATCAGGATTGGCGGCAATCATCCTGCCGTCCTGATCCGCCTCTCCGTTTCCTGTCCGCCCTCTCTTCATCCAGAATTCATGCAGGTCAAAATGAAACAGTCTCTCATTTGACTGCCATTCATCCAGAAGACTCTCATCACCCATCAGCGCGTGATATATTCTCTCGGCCGTAAGCGTCCCTGCCGCGTCTTTCAAGGCACTCAGAGCATTCTTTCTTCTGTCATCACCTTCAAGCGCAAGATCCTGAATACCGATCTCCAATATCTTACTCTCAACAGCAGCATCGCCTGCCATATCCCAGGCACCTGTGTCCAGAGACTCATAATGAAAGGGGTGATGATATATGCAGTGAAGTATCATATGCAGATAAGTTCTCATCACCAGAGGCGGCTCTTTCCTGTATGAATCTATCACCCAGTCCGGATTCAGAAAAATCATCTCGCCGTTTGTACCCATGCCCGCCGGTATTGCAGGATTTGAATTTCCATCAAGAAAACCGCTGAAATCTTCGGGGATATAATAATATTCCGGCATAACAAGAAGAGCTCTGTTAAGATATGGCATCTTCATCACCAGCGTGTCGCGTACGAGATCAAGTATCTTATGAGACAAAGCTTCTTCCCTGTCAAGTTTATGTTCGGTTTTTATAAGTCCTGCATGAACCGGATTCATATTTTACTTCCATCTCTTGTCAAAAATATTTTTGACTCTCAAATCATTATTTTTTATATTTTACACTATTATCTTAAAACCCGCAGTAAAAATATAAAAAGCCGGAGATCCGATTCCCTCGCTCTCCGGCTTACTCCTGGATATAAATTATTAAAACTGCCCACATCAATAATGCAAATTTTCGTCGCAAAGGATTCATTATAGCTTGCTTACAGATGCACAGATGGTGGCGCCGCTAAAAAGCGCGTGCGAGCAAACAGAAAAACACAACTTGTGAGCCACCACTGTGACATCTGTAAGCAAAAAGCAAATGAATCCTTGCGACGAAAACGATCCATGAAATGTAACATCACGAAGTGATGTTACAAGTGCAAGCGCAAGCAAACGAAGTTTGCACTTTAAATGCGCTTGCATCAATTAACATGGATCATCTTCATTTTGAAAGGTCAATATTTCTGACGGCATTTCTTACTGAAAGCACTCTTCCGGGGCTTACAGACAATTCATCAAGGCCCATTCTGAGGAAGGTTTCCGTAAGGCTTGTGTCTGCGCCCAGTTCACCGCATATTCCGACCCAGGCTCCTCCGGCATGACCGTTCTTTATAGTCATCTCGATTTCCCGAAGCACCGCCGGGTGATGCGGGTCATTTATTCCCTCAAGCTTTGGATTCTGTCTGTCGCAGGCCAGAGTATACTGAGTCAGGTCATTTGTGCCTATTGAGAAGAAATCCACTTCATCAGCAAGCTCTCTCGACATCATTACAGCTGCCGGAGTCTCTATCATTATTCCAAGCTCCACATCGCCGTAAGGAATTTTCTGACCGTCAAGCTCCGCCTTGACACCGTCTACTATCTTCTTTATGCTCTTCACTTCATCGACCGATATTATCATGGGAAACATGATCGATATATTTCCGTAATAGCTTGCACGATAGATGGCGCGTAGCTGAGTTCTGAAAACTTCCGGTCTGTCGAGGCATATTCTGATCGCACGATAACCCAGAGCAGGATTTTCCTCCTTGTCCAGATGGAAGTAATCTGCCTTTTTGTCAGCTCCTATATCAAGTGTCCTGATAATGACCTTTTTACCTGCCATTGTCTCAGCCACGGTCTTATAAGCCATAAACTGAGTCTCTTCAGAAGGATAGTCATCCACACCCAGATATAAAAACTCGCTGCGGAAAAGTCCGATACCGCCCGCATCATTGGCAAGCACGGAAGCTACATCTCCTACTCCGCCTATGTTTGCAAATATATTTATTTTTCTGCCGTCAAGCGTGACATTTTCCTTGCCTTTGAGTTCCAGGAGAAGCCGCTTCTTTTCTGCATCTTCTGCCTGTTTCTTCCTGTAAAGACTGAGCTCCTCATCTGTCGGATCAATAATGAGTATTCCCTTGTATCCGTCAACTATTCCCGTATGACCATCGGCGTTGGGATAATCCAGACCAATAATTGCCGGAATTCCCATGGTTCTTGCCAGAATAGCCGTATGTGAATTGGTGGAGCCGTGCCTTGTTACAAATGAAAGGACTTTTGATTTATCAAGCTGAACGGTCTCCGAAGGAGCCAGATCATCAGCCAGAAGGATCACCGGTTCATCACCGCTGATTCCGCCCTGAGGGACGCCCTGCAATATCGATATAACTCTGTTTGACACATCCTTTATATCTGCTGCGCGCGCTCTCATGTAGTCATCATCCATATCCGCAAACATACGGGCGAAATTATCTCCCTGTGAAGCTACGGCAAATTCAGCGTTCACATTCTGTGAACGGATCATATTTGTGATGGCATCAATAAATCCTTCGTCCTGAAGCATCAGCTGATGCGCCTCGAATATCTCGGCGTTTGCCTCTCCCACTTCTCTAAGAGCTTTGTCATGAAGCCCCTGAAGCTGAGACAGAGCCTCATCTCTGGCTGCTGTAAATCTGTCTGTTTCCGCATCGGCATTATCGATCTTTACTCTCTTTACCAGGCTGTCGCTTTTATGGTATTCCTGCAGAGGTCCGATAGCTATGCCTCCGAAGACACTCTTGCCTTGATATTCCATGGCTCACCCTTTCTAAAATGATCTGATATTACAGCAAAAATCCATGTCAGAGATTCTCTTTCAAAAACTTCTCAAGCGTCTCAGCTGCCTCGTCTTCTTTATCTCCATCTGCTTTTACCGTAATAGTCTCGCCCTGCTTTACTCCGAGAGACATAACTCCAAGGATTCCTTTTGCAGGTACTTCCTTTGCTCCTTTTGCGATAGTAATCTTGCAGGGGAATTTTGCGGCCTCCTTCACAAAGAGTCCTGCCGGACGTGCGTGAATTCCCTGGGGATCAGTGATCGTGTACTCAAATGTCTTCATAAAAAACTCCTTTCAAATGTTTCATCAGGCTACCTTTTTCTTTTTCAGAATGCCAAGCATGATCATCGTGACAAGAGAACCTAAAAGCCAGGCTATTATATACATCAGCGGATTTCCCACTGTCATGAATACAAACACACCTCCGTGCGGAGCCATAAGCGTGCATCCTGCGATTGCAGATATAAGACCCGCCACACCCGCACCGGCTACAGTTGCAGGAATGACATGCATGGGATCTGCTGCCGCAAAAGGAATAGCTCCTTCAGTAATAAACGAAGCACCCATGATGAGATTTGATACCTTGGTATCTCTCTCTGCTTCCGTAAAACGGTTGGGGAAGAATATAGTAGCAAGCGCGATTCCAAGCGGCGGAACCATTCCTCCTACCATCACGGCAGCCATTGCGATATAGCAAGCTGAAACCTTGGGATCAGATATCTTGGCTCCGGCATCTATATAAGACTGTGCCTGAGCCAGCATTCCTGTACCAAAGACGTATGCTGCCTTGTTGACAGGACCTCCCATATCCACAGCCATCATAGCCGCAAGGATCAGTCCCATAAGCCACATCATCCCTGACGCGGATATAGCAGTCAGCATATTCGAAAGTCCTGTATTGATAAGCGCGATCACAGGATTAAGAATAAAGCACATCAGCATTCCTTCTATGAATATTCCGCACAGAGGGAAAATCAGTGTAGGTTTTATCCCTTCGAGAGACTTCGGAAATCTGCTTGTGGCTTTTTTTAGCATCAGCACGATAAATCCCGCCAGGAATCCGGCAGCTATGCCTCCAAGGAATCCTGACACCGTGCTGCCGGAGTGCTGGAAGGCAAATGTATCAACGAATTTTGAGAAGCCGCTTACTTCTTTCCACTTGTAACCCGCGGCAGCTGCATTGCCACCAGAAGCCAGGAGACCTCCGACAAATCCTACCGCAAGACCCGGTCTGTCTGCTATAGAATATGCTATATATCCGGCCAGAACCGGAACCATCATATTCATTGCGAGACCACCTATGTATTTAAGAAGGGCGGATACAGGAGTGGCAGAGCCGAAAGCAGAACCGGCATTTCCGTGACCTGTCAGGGTATCTATGAGAAAAGCCAGTGCAGTCAGAATTCCTCCGCCTATAACAAATGGAAGCATATGCGAGACGCCGCTCATAAGATGCGTATATATCTGATGAGCCGCGCTGCCGGATGCCTCTTTTTCGTCATCATCTTTTTCTTTTGAATCGCTGTGGAAAATCGGAGCATTCCCCTTTGAAGCTTTTTCCACCAGTTCCTCCGGAATATGTATGCCGTTCGCTACGCTTGTCTCTATTACAGGCTTTCCTTCAAATCTGTCGACAGGGACCTTGGCATCCGCAGCGACTATAATTCCTGCAGCATTCTTTATCTCTTCATCGGTAAGGATATTCTTGGCCCCGGCAGAACCGCGTGTCTCCACTTTTACCGGAATGCCAAGCTTTTCTCCTGCCTTTAAAATTGCTTCGGCAGCCATATAGGTATGGGCAATTCCTGTAGGACAGGCCGTAACAGCCAGAACTTTATATGTCTCTTCCGGTTCAGATGCATTTTCCTCGCTATCTATTCTCGCGCTTTCGGCGTCAGATATGATTCCAAGAAATTCTTCCTTTGATCCGGCATTAAGGAGTCCGCTTACAAAATCCGGATTCATCAGAAGCTCAGAAAGGCGAGACAACACTTCCAGATGGACATTGTCCTTAGTATCGGGCGCTGCGATTAAAAAAATCAGATGAACCGGCTCTCCGTCGAGCGAATCATAATCCACTCCGTCAGGCAATACCATGGCCGCCAGCCCCGGAGCCGTTACAGCGTCTGACTTGCAGTGAGGGATCGCTATTCCCTCTCCTATCCCGGTGGTACTCTCTTCTTCCCTTAGAAATACTCCTTTTTCATATTTTCCGGGATCTTTGATATTGCCCCTCTTTACCATAAGGGCGACCATCTTTTTTATTACTTCTTCTTTGCTTTTTGCGCTGCCCTTAAGCTCTATGCTTTCAGGCGACAACAGATCTCTTACTCTCATATCAATTCACCTTTCCTTATATTTTAACCTAGATAATCCCTTCCCGAAAGCCGAAGGAACCGTATCACATCCTCTTTTTTGGCGAGCGATTCCGACTGAGCGGACGCTCCTCCGGTACAGTTTCCGATATAGAAAGCTTTCTCGTAGTCTCCAAAAGTCTTGCATCCAAAAAGAAATCCGGCCAGAAAAGAATCTCCTGCTCCGACAGTATTTACCACCTTTCCCTTAACGGCGGTGTCATGATAGATCTTCCCGTCTTCAGCCACCATCATGGCGCCAAGGCTTCCCATTGACACGATTACATTTCTCGCCCCCATCTCCTGCACTTTTCTGGCATAGGGTACAGCCTCTTCCCAGCTCTTTATTGATACCCCGAATATCTCTCCGAGCTCGTGATGATTGGGTTTTATCACAAATGGATGAAGAGGCAGTACATTCATAAGCAGATCCCCTGTGGCATCGACAGCAATCATTACCCCTCTTCCACTCAGCCTTTTCATTATATCCTCATAGATGGAATCAGAAATAGAAGAAGGAATCGAACCGGCCAGGACAAGGGTATCACCGTCAGAGAGTCTGTCGATTTTTTCATAGAAAAGGCCGAGCGCTTTCTCCGTGATCTCAGGTCCGCAACCATTGACTTTTGTCTCCCTGTCTGCTCTTACCAGTACGTTTATTCTTGAAGTCCCCTCGGAAAGTTCAATAAAATCGGTTCTGACTCCGGAGCCTGAAAGCCGCCTTTCTATCTCTTTTCCTACGAATCCGGCTGTAAATCCAAGCGCCGTAGTCTCCATTCCAAGATTCCCAAGAACTATTGATACGTTTATTCCCTTGCCTCCGGGAAGAATGTTCTCGGATACCGCGCGGTTTACGCTGCCTTCCCTGCAGTCCGGCACATCCATCGTAAGGTCAAGAGAAGGATTAAATGTGACAGTATAGATCATAGATTTAAAACCTCCACTATATTTGTGTCGTTTTGAAATTCCTTTTTTGAAACATGATCCGTAAGGATAAGTGCATCACCATATTCAGCAAAGCACACCGAAGAGATGCGGCCAAACTTTGAACTGTCAGCGAGAATATAAGGCTTCTTTGTATGCTTAAGCGCTGATTCTTTGATCATAGCTTCCTTCACCTCTGGCGTGGTAAAGCCCTCATGCCTTGTGATGCCATTTGTACCGAAAAAGCCCTTTGTGAAATTATATTTTCTTATAAGGTAAAGGGCATCTTCTCCTACGATTGCCTCCGTGACGCTTTTGAATTCGCCCCCGAGAAGATACACCTTGATCCCATTTGCAGCGAGCTTTTTAGCATGACCTATAGCATTCGTAACAAAAACAGCCGATTTTGCACTGATAAAATCGATCATGCACTCCGTGGTCGTCCCGGCATCCAGATATACAAAATCGGTCGGCTCTATGAGAGATGCAGCATATCTCGCCACCAGACTCTTCTCACCGATTTTTCTTGTCTGTCTCAACAGTACGTCATCATCTCTTGAAGAGAGCGTTTCGGAGTCGATTGCTACAGCTCCTCCTCTTACTTTCTCGACTTTCCCCATCTTGTCGAGCTCATTAAGATCACGTCGTGCCGTAGATTCCGAGATGCCCAGCTTCTCCACAAGGTCCTGAACGGTCACCGTTCCGTCTGAATGTATGAGATTTGTGATTCTCTTATATCTCTCTTCAGCCAGCATATGTTGCCTTTCAGTAATAATCAATCATTTTCAATCACTTACAGGCAAATTATATGCCCGATTCTGATCGTTTTCAATCAAAATCGGGCAAAATCATTCACAATCATTCATGTTCATTTTTGTACAATTTTACTACTGCCCAGTATCTTCTTCAGATACTGTCCGGTATAGCTCTTTTTATTTTTTGCCACTTCTTCGGGGCTGCCGCAGGCAACAAGGGTTCCGCCTCCGTCTCCTCCTTCCGGTCCAAGATCGATAATATAGTCGCTGCTCTTTATCACATCAAGATTATGCTCAATAACAACGACAGTATTGCCGCTGTCAGAGAGTTTTCTTAATATCAGTACCAGCTTTCTTACATCTTCGAAATGCAGTCCCGTCGTAGGTTCGTCAAGAACATATATGGTCTTTCCGGTTCCACGGCGCGAAAGTTCTGTCGCCAGCTTTATCCTCTGCGCTTCGCCTCCTGAAAGTTCGGTCGATGGCTGGCCCAACCTGATATATCCGAGTCCTACGTCAAAAAGCGTCTTAATCTTTCTTTCCACTGACGGAATATTCTTGAAGAAATCAAGAGCTTCCTCCACTGTCATATTCAAGACATCATATATGGACTTGCCCTTGTATAAGACTTCAAGGGTTTCTCTGTTATATCTCTTGCCGTGGCATACCTCGCATGGGACATATACATCCGGCAAAAAGTGCATCTCGATCTTTTTTATTCCGTCTCCCTGGCAGGCTTCGCACCTTCCGCCTTTCACATTAAAAGAAAATCTGCCCTTGCTGTAGCCTCTTTCCTTCGCGTCTTTGGTACCGGCAAAGAGATCCCTTATTATGTCAAATACACCTGTATATGTGGCAGGATTTGATCTGGGCGTCCGTCCAATGGGCGACTGGTCAATGCAGATGATCTTATCCAGCTGCTCCGTCCCGTCTATGCCGTCAGATTCTCCCGCAATTATATGGGCATGGTTTAATTTTCTGGCAAGAGTCTTATATAATATCTCATTTATAAGAGATGATTTTCCTGATCCTGACACCCCTGTCACGGCAGTCATTATGCCGAGCGGTATCTTTACATTGATATTTTTCAGATTATGCTCTCTTGCGCCTTTTATCTCTATCCAACCTGTCGGTTTTCTCCGTTCTTTTGGAACAGGTACCACTTTTTTATGAGAAAGATACTGACCTGTAAGTGAATCCGGGCATGCCATCACATCTTCCGGAGTGCCGGCACATACGATCTCTCCGCCGTGTTCTCCGGCTCCGGGTCCTACATCAACCAGGTAATCTGCCGCGCGCATTGTATCCTCGTCATGCTCAACAACAATAAGAGTATTTCCCAGATCCCTAAGACCTTTCAAAGAATTAAGGAGCTTGTCATTGTCTCTCTGATGAAGCCCTATCGACGGCTCGTCCAATATGTAAGCCACTCCCACCAGACCTGATCCGATCTGTGTTGCAAGCCGGATCCTCTGAGTCTCGCCTCCGGAAAGAGTTCCGGTCGCGCGGGCAAGGGACAGATAATCAAGACCTACATCTGATAAAAATCTGACTCTGCCTATTATCTCCCTGATAATAGACTGCCCGATCATCATCTGCTGCCGGGTGGGCTTTATATTTTCAAACCACTTCAAAAGATCCCTTACCGGCATCTCCGTCAGTTCCATGATGTTCTTCTCACAGAAAGTTACTGCCAGTATTTCAGGCTTCAGCCTCTTGCCGTGGCAGACAGGACACGGCGATGTCACCATGCACTCCTCAAAAGAAGACTTCACCATATCGGATCCGGATTCACGGTAACGCCGTCTCTCGTCAGAAATCAGGCCGTTGAAGAGAACCATATAGGTTCCCTCACTTCTCTGACCGCTGTAGTGGACTGCCACTTCTCTGTCAAAACCGTCATATATAAACATACGCCTTATTTCATCAGGCAGATCCTTATAGGGTGTATCAAGGCTGAAATCATATGCTTCCGAGAGAGCCACTAAAAGAGCGTGAGTAAAACTGTCCTTCTTTCCGGATGATTGCCAGCCCGGACAGCTCACGCAGCCCTCGTTAAACGAGAGGTTTTTGTCCGGTATCATAAGATCTTCGTCAAATTCCATCCGGAAGCCAAGTCCCAGACACTCCGGGCAGGCTCCGAAAGGACTGTTGAAAGAAAATGATCTTGGTTCGATCTCGTCTATGGAAATTCCGCAGTCAGGGCATGAAAAACTGTCGGAGAAATGCAGCTCTTCGCCTCCGATCACATCCACTGTCAGAAGACCACCCGATAGTGAAAGTACATTCTCTATGGAATCTGTAAGACGTTTCTCCATTCCCTCCTTCACGATAAGCCGATCCACGATTATGGAAATATTATGTTTCCTGTTTTTATCAAGCTGTATTTCCTCCGAAAGCTCATACTGATTTCCGTCTATTACAGCTCTCACATATCCGGATTTAAGAGCTTTCTTAAGGAGCTTATCATGTGTTCCTTTTCTTCCTCTCACAACAGGTGCCAGAAGCTGAATTTTTGTCCTCTCCGGCAGTTTCATTATCTGATCTGCCATCTGGTCTACAGTCTGTTTTTCAATTACCCTGCCGCACTTAGGACAGTGAGGTATACCGCAGCGTGCGAAGAGAAGCCTTAAATAATCATATATCTCCGTAACCGTACCGACAGTTGATCTGGGATTATGATTTGTGGATTTCTGATCAATTGATATAGCCGGCGGCATCCCCGATATCTTATCAACATCAGGCTTATTCATCTGACCCAGAAACTGTCTGGCATAACTTGAGAGAGATTCCATATACCGTCTCTGGCCTTCTGCAAATATTGTATCGAACGCCAGAGAAGACTTGCCTGAACCCGAAAGACCCGTAAAAACTGTAAAGCTGTCACGGGGAATGTCAAGCGACACATTTTTCAGATTGTGCTCTCGGGCACCGCGGATCTTTATCAATTTATGTTCAGTCATTTTTAACCTTTACCTCTGATTCTCCGGTCTCTCATCTGATTTTTTATTTCGATCATACGGTCTCTGTATTCAGCTGCCACTTCAAAATTAAGAGCAGATGCAGCTTCTTTCATCTTTTTTTCGTATTCAACGGAAAGCTTCGAAAGTTCTTCAGGATCAGGATCAGCCTCATCCCTCAAGGCTTTCTTTTCAGCGTGAGCTATTTCCTTCGATACCGACATTATCTGCCTTACCGACTTCTTTATAGTAGTCGGAGTAATATGGTTTTCCTCATTATATTTCTGCTGGATGGCACGCCGTCTCATCGTCTCGTCGATGGCCGCTTTCATCGAGTCCGTAACAGTATCTGCATACATAATGACATGACCTTCGGCATTTCTCGCCGCTCGCCCTATGGTCTGTATGAGAGATGTCTCCGACCTGAGGAATCCCTCCTTATCAGCATCAAGTATTGCGACAAGCGTAATTTCGGGAATGTCAAGTCCTTCCCTCAGGAGATTTATTCCTACCAGCACATCAAAGACATCCAGTCTGAGATCTCTTATTATTTCAGCTCTCTCAATGGTATCAATGTCAGAATGCATATAGCGGACTTTTATTCCGGTCTCGCTGAGATATGAAGTCAGATCCTCTGCCATCCTCTTTGTAAGAGTCGTGATCAAAACCTTATGACCTTTGCCCGTCTCTTTTCTTATTTCTCCGATAAGATCATCTATCTGACCCTCAACCGGTCTTACTTCCACATAAGGATCCAGCAGTCCTGTCGGCCTTATCACCTGCTCAGCCCGCAGCATCTCATGGTCGGCCTCATAATCGCCCGGCGTCGCAGATACAAAAAGCATCTGATCTATCTTATTTTCAAATTCGTTAAAATTCAGCGGACGGTTATCAAGAGCTGACGGAAGTCGGAAACCATAATCTATAAGAGTCTTTTTTCTTGACAGATTTCCATTATACATTCCTCTGACCTGAGGGATCGTGATATGAGATTCATCGACTATGATAAGATAATCATCTCCGAAATAGTCCATAAGGCATGTGGGCGGTTCTCCCGGTTTCTGGGATGTCATATGTCTCGTATAATTCTCGATGCCGCTGCAGAATCCTGTCTCCCGCAGCATCTCTATGTCGAAATTAGTTCTCTCTGCTATCCTCTGCGCTTCGAGAAGCTTACCCTTGCTCTTGAAATATGATACGCGCTCCTTCAGCTCAGCTTCTATCTCATCGCAGGCCTTATCTATCCTGTCCTGGGGAACTACGTAATGAGAAGCCGGGAAAAGCGCCGCATGACTTACTTCGGACTTCGCTACCTGATTTACGGGGTCCATCTCAAGTATTCTGTCGATCTCGTCTCCGAAGAATTCCACCCTGTAAAAATAATCTGTGGTCGTAGCCGGAAAAATATCAAGCGTATCGCCTCTCACACGAAAAGTTCCACGCTTAAAATCCATGTCGTTTCTATTGTACTGCTCATTTATAAGCCGCTTTATTACTTCATCCCTGTCGATCTCCTGACCCGGACGGAGAGACACCATCATATTCTGAAAATCATCAGGCTCTCCGATTCCGTAAATGCATGAGACAGAAGAAACAATTATCACGTCTCTCCGCTCGGAAAGCGACGCGGTCGCGGAAAGACGGAGCTTGTCTATCTCATCATTTATCGCAGAATCCTTGGCTATATATGTATCAGTCGAAGGCACATATGCCTCCGGCTGATAATAATCATAATATGAGACGAAATATTCGACGGCGTTCTCCGGAAAGAATTCTTTCATCTCCCCGTACAGCTGCCCCGCAAGCGTCTTGTTGTGCGATATTATGAGTGTAGGTTTATTGAGAGTGGCAATTACATTTGCCATCGTAAATGTCTTGCCGGACCCGGTCACGCCCTTCAGAGTCTCAAACTGATTTCCCTCGCGGAATCCCCTTACAAGCTCATCTATAGCCTTGGGCTGGTCGCCTGTAGGCTTATAATCTGAATGAAGAATAAAATTCATCTGACATCAGCCATTCTCAAAACGTCCATGGCAGTTCTTGTATTTCTTGCCGCTGCCGCATGGGCACGGATCATTTGGATATATCTTTTTCTTTGCGCGCCTTACAGGCTCTTTTGTTTTCTCTTCGCTGTCTCTGTTTGTGCCGGTAACTTCCGCCACTTCCTCACGCTCGATCTTCTTCTCGACCCTGATATGGAAGAGCATCTGTACAGTATCATGCTTTATGGAATCATTCAGAGCGTCCATCATGTCATAGGAAATCATCTTGTATTCATCTACAGGATTCCTCTGACCGTAAGCCTGAAGTCCGATTCCCTGCTGCAGCTGTTCCATGTCGTCGATCTCATCCATCCATTTATGATCTATTACACGGAGAAGTATGACTCTCTCAATTTCTCTGAACTGCTCAGGCTCAGGAAATTCAGCTTCCTTGGCATCATATAATTCCGTCGCCTCTTTATAAAGCTTTTCAGTCAGATCATCCGCCTTCTTTACGTCAGAGATGGTATCCTCTGTAACAGGACTTATGGGAACAACTTCATCAATGATTCTGTTCAGCTCATTCAAGTCCCACTCATCCTTTGCGATATCGTCCGTAGCCACGGTCTTTACAGAATCGCTTATGAAGTCGTGAGTCATATTCATGATCTGATCCTTCATGTTCTCTCCGGACAGGACCCTTCTGCGCTGCTTATAGATAAGTTCTCTCTGCTCATTCATGACCTGGTCATATTCAAGCAGGTTCTTTCTGATGGCAAAGTTATTAGCCTCTATCCTCTTCTGAGCCTTCTCAATGGCATTAGACAACAGCTTATGTTTGATCTCCTGTCCCTCGGGGACACCCAGATTTTCAAAGATCTTTATTAATTTCTCTGAACCAAAGAGTCTCATCAGATCATCTTCCAGCGAAATAAAGAACTGCGATTCACCGGGATCTCCCTGTCGTCCCGAACGTCCTCTCAGCTGATTGTCGATACGCCTTGATTCATGACGTTCTGTACCAATGATTTTAAGACCCCCGGCAGCTCTCGCCTCATCGTCGATCTTGATATCGGTTCCTCGTCCTGCCATATTGGTAGCTATCGTAACAGCTCCGTGTCTGCCGGCCTCCGCTACGATCTCAGCCTCTTTCTCGTGGAATTTTGCATTCAGGACATTATGCTGGATGCCTTCCTTATTGAGCATCTTGGACAGAAGCTCCGATACATCAATTGTAATTGTACCTACAAGCACAGGCTGTCCCTTTTCGTGAGAGCGTTTGACTTCATCTATTACAGCCTTGTATTTTTCCTTCTTTGTCTTGTATACGGCATCATCATGATCCTTACGGATCACAGGCTTATTTGTAGGAATCTCTATAACATCCATTCCGTAAATATCACGGAATTCCTGCTCCTCAGTAAGAGCGGTTCCTGTCATACCGCCTTTCTTGTCATATTTGTTGAAGAAATTCTGGAAGGTGATGGTTGCAAGAGTCTTGGACTCTCTCTTGACCTTGACATGTTCCTTAGCCTCGATGGCCTGATGGAGACCGTCAGAATAACGGCGTCCCGGCATGATACGGCCGGTAAAGGAATCGACGATCAATACCTGATCGTCCTTTACGACATAATCCTGATCTCTGTGCATGAGATAATGAGCGCGGAGAGCCAGGATCACATTATGCTGGATCTCCAGATTTTCAGGATCCGCAAGGTTATCAATATGGAAAAACTTCTCTACCTTCTTTACGCCTTCCTGAGTCAATGTAACAAGCTTGTCCTTCTCATTGACAATGAAATCACCCGTCTCTTCCTGTTCCACGCCCATCAGCGCGTCAATCTTGGAGAATTCAGGCAAATCCTTGCCCCTCTTCATCTGACGGGCAAGCGTATCGCACATCTCATAGATCTTCGTGGACTTTCCGGACTGACCGGAAATGATAAGAGGAGTCCTGGCTTCATCGATAAGTATAGAGTCTATCTCATCGATAATACAGTAATGCAGTCCCCTCTGCACCAGATCCTTCTCATATACGACCATGTTGTCTCTCAGATAATCGAATCCGAGCTCATTATTGGTAATATATGTAATGTCGCAATTATAGGCGGCTCTTCTCTCTTCGCTGTCCATACTGTTAAGCACCACGCCCACGGAGAGGCCTAAGAATTCGTGAAGTTTTCCCATCCATTCCGCATCACGCTTGGCAAGATAGTCATTTACCGTGACAATATGTACACCTTTGCCCTCAAGTGCGTTCAGATAAGCCGGAAGCGTGGACACAAGGGTCTTTCCTTCACCGGTCTTCATCTCTGCGATTCTGCCCTGATGAAGAATGATACCACCGATAAGCTGCACTCTGAAGTGCTCCATTCCGAGCACTCTCTTGCCGGCTTCTCTTACTACTGCAAAAGCCTCCGGCAGAATATCGTCAAGCTTTTCCCCCTTGCTGAGTCTCTCTTTAAATTCAGCCGTTTTCCCCTTCAGCTCGTCATCTGACAATTTCTGCATTGCCGGACGCAGCGATTCGATTTTATTTACTATGGGTTTAATACGCCTCAGTTCGTGTTCCGAATGCGTACCAAACATTTTTGTCATCATTCCCATTTCACTTGCTCCTTCCAGAAGTAAACTCATTGTATTTTATCATTAGAACAGCTTTTTAACAAGGATTCGCAAAAGACCTTCGCAAATATTGTAGTATGTTGTCGGAATTGTGCTGCAATATTTATCAATTATTCAATCTAATCTCATGTATACAATATATTTTCAGAAATATTCTTGACATTATATATCTTCCGTTATACAATACAACCATCAAGAGAAGAGATCAGAAACAAGCATTCAGATCTCAATATAGAAAGAATAGAACTTAAGGAATCTTATAAAAGGAGGTACAGTCCACCGGAATACTAAACGATATGCCTTAACCGATCGCCAGGGATAGGGCGGGCCGCATAAGACAGAACATTCCCATTTCGTGACAGGAGCTGTTTTAGCTAATAATCAGAAAAGATGAGATTTGGAACGAATCGATATGTCGAAAGGCGGAGCAGTCTTCGGAGACCTGCAGAGGAACTTGTAAATGGTTTTTGCAAAGGCAATATAAGTTCTTGGTAACTGTAGATTTTATGCTGAAGAGATTCAGTGAAGATCGTAACTTAAGTAATTGTTTGTAGCTTATGTAACTCGCAGATTTGTTTTAGTTATTTTTTGAACTTATCAACATGTATGTAACCTGTAGATTTGTTTAACTTAATAGCTTCCAGAAAGGTGTAAATCCATTGAACAGTGGTGATCTGATTGGAAATCAGTAAGGGCGGGATATTGACCGAATTTGAAAGGTTGATGTTCCGTCCTTTATTTATCTGAGAAGTTTTATGAATTTGTTGGCAAAGCGGTCCCAGGTATAATTTTCCCCTGTCCTGTATGCCGTATCAGATATTTCTTCTCCTGCAGCCTCCTTCAAACAAGCTGCCTCTTCCGCCGCATGCCTTATTTCATCAAGATCCCGGCATATTTTTACGGCTTTATTTGATGAAAGATCCGGCTCTGCCGATTCCGACATAGTCGTTATGCACTCCGCTCCATTCAATAGAGCAGACGGCACCCGATCATGCATACCACAATAAAAAAGAGGATTTATATCAAAGACAGCTTTTGAATCAGCAAACACTTCATAAGTCTTTCCTATAGGAACAGGCTTCAGAAAAGATAAGTTATTGGATTCCAGACCTGCAGAATCCCATCCTTCTCCCATTATCACGCACTTTGTTCCGGATGATAAGGCAGCTCTGACACATGACAGACGATACTCATACCGTACTCTCCGGTCTACGGGATAGATATAATTCATCAAGACAGAAAGATCCTTCATGCCAAAATCTGCCGGCATAAGGTCTCTGTCTGTCAGAACATGAAGAAGCGCATCTTCCAGAGGTTCCTCCAGCGGATTCCATTTGTCATATACATCAGCTAAAAGCTGACGGAAGGAATAACCTTCCGGTGAATCATTCACAAAGCATGCGGTATTCCATTCTTCATTCACCTTTTCTGCAGGAAGATATGTGGCAGGAATCAGAAGATCTATTTTCCTGTCCGAAAAACATCTTCTCCCTGCGGCAGATCCCGGTATCGGAAAGTAATCCGCGGTTTTGATCCATGGATAGTATTTTCTGACATAGGCGGAATGAGACCTGTCAATCGTCATCACATGATAATGTTTCAGATGAAATGAAAGACCGGGATGATGATAAAGCGGATGATCAACTATCCAGTTGTAAAATGGAGCATTAATAAGATCAAGAAGGGGCAAGGTTCCATTTTCCGTATCTTCCGTAAGATAGGGAAGTTTTGAATTGATATCCAGTATTGCCCTGAATTTTTTTCCTTCAAGTTCTGCCAGCTGCTCCCAGTCGGCATCTTCTCCGGATAATTCCAGATAAGATACCGGTATATTCTTTTTCCGGAAAGCCTTCATGGCCTGTCTCAGAAAAAAAGATCCGGAATAATAGCAGATGCCGCGGGTATGTATGATCAGGATCCTCTCAGATGAGTTTTCATCCTTTATTTCCGACATCAGTAAGAAATAACCTCTGTACCGGTCTCTGTGACAAGCACCTGTATTTCCCATTGTGCAGAAGGCTTACCATCAAGCGTATATACTTCCCAGTTATTGCCGCCGTCTGTATATATAGCGTCAGATCCCATATTGATCATGGGCTCGATCGTAAACATAAGGCCAGGCACCAGTAGCATATCCTCGCCCCGGTTCGTGTTATAGCTTACCCAGGGTTCTTCATGGAAATCATTTCCTACTCCATGGCCACCGATTTCCTTTACCACACTGAATCCATTTTCTTCAGCATGAGTATGGACAGCTTCGCCCATATCTCCAAGGAAGCCCCAAGGCTTAGTTGCCTTAAGACCCAGCTCAACGCATTCCTTTGTAACTTCAACCAGCTTCTTTGTCTCAGGAGCCACGTCACCTATCATATACATTCTGGAGGAGTCTGAATAATATCCGTTCAGAATTGTGGAGCAGTCAACATTAATAATATCTCCGCTTTTCAGTATGACTTTCTCTGACGGAAATCCATGGCATACCTGATCATTCACGGAAGTGCAGACGCTGTAAGGGAATCCCTCGTAATTAAGGGGAGCCGGAATAGCGCCTGCGCCATATGTCACTTCGTTTACTATGTCATTTATTTCCTTGGTTGACATTTCCTCGCAGATTCTCTTGCCTACTTCATCGAGACAGGCAATATTTACCTCGGCACTCTTTTTTATTCCCTCGATCTGAGCCGGAGTCTTAAGGAGGCTCCTCGGCGGAACAGTATGTCCTTCCAGCATGTACTTGAACATCCGCTTGTCCGCTTCCATATGGCAGGTCTTGTATTTTTTACCGCTTCCGCACCAGCAAGGGTCATTTCTTCCGATTTTTTTATCCACTTATACCACTTCTTTCTTTGTCCCAGTCATCATGACTTTGAAAATATATCCTTTATGTCCATATGCTCGATCCATTTGACATATGACCTGTCGCCCGGATTCTTTCCATTCACAAAATTGACGTGGTCATGATGAACCGTTATCTCACCGACATTCACTCTGTCCCATATTCTATCATTTTTTCTGACTTTGTGTTCTGATAAAATCTTTTCATATTCATCACCGTCCCAGTTCAGAGATTCGTATGACAAATTCTTTTCTTTCGCAAGGATCCTCTGGTATTTCTGTGCCAGAGCCATTTTCAGGATCTCGTTTTCAATCTCATTCATGCTTACAGGCATTCTTTTCCTCTGTATATCAAGAAGATCCTCTTTGAAATCCGTAAAAGAATTTTCAGCATATTTTGCTTCATCCGGAGATAATGATATCTGGTGCTTCTTTGCTTCGCGATAAAATACAGTGTCATGTACAGCCATGCTGTAAACTGTCTTTTTTGCCATGGCAGCCATTATTTTTCCCTGGAGCCGGGCATTCCAGAAATCCCTGGTGCTTTCCTTATTGTAAACGTACGCTTCCTTCTCGACCTTATTCTCAACATAGGCTACATAAAAAGCCATATCCTTTAATGTCAGCCCTTTGCCGTTAATAACAGCAGCTTCTTTTTTCAGATTATCCTTATAAGAAAACGGTTTTGACTTTTCCATCTTAAAATATCCTGTCAGGCACATTAAGAATACGAAAGCTGCTGTAGCTGTTAAAATAAATATTCTGTCCTTAACAGTATTCTTTTTCATTTTCCTCATGCTCCATACAAGGGGGGGGGCTTCGAGAATAAAGCAGCGGTCATCCGGGCATGCCACGGTCAACCGCTGCTAAAAATTTAGAAGCCATTTTTCATTAACCAAAACTTCCCACATCAATAATGAAAATTTTCGTCGCAAGGATTCATTTGCTTTTTGCCAAGAAATGTCACAGTGGTGGCTCACAAGTTGTGTTTTTCTGTTTTCTCGCACGCGCTTTTTAGCGGCTCTCTGACAAAAACGCGCAGAAATGCTTGAACCAAATTCTTGCAGTTACAATATATTTTAAGGAAGCATTTCTGCTT
>ONDV01000053.1 GCA_900316665.1 uncultured Lachnospiraceae bacterium | reverse complement strand
CAGGATCTGCCGGCGGAATGCCGGAAACAACTTGACTGACAACCCACAGCTGCCAGAGATGGCAGCTGTATTTTTTAACAAGGTACTGGCGATTTACCGCTTACGCTGTCTGTCACCCTTTGGTTTGATGTCATTATTTTCATACCGAAGAATAGAAGAAGTACGATCTTCCATAATGGCATATTCAATAAAGATTGCTTCCAGGTTGAACCCTTCCTTCTGTGCCTTATCAAGCCGTTTGAACTGCTCTTTATAATTCTCATACTTCTGCAGATTTTCAGGAAAGATAACTATCTCGCATCATAAGTTTATTTTCTTCATAGACGGCAGTTAGATATGGTGTGTCATCTGAAGTGACAGAATATTGATTCTTCCCAAAAACTATACATTCATCCCAAACAAGCTCTCAACCGCTGTACAAGCTGACTATAGTTTTTTGCCTCAGCCTTTTTCATCAACCACTCTATGTCATCTTTTTTCGGTTCGTTCCCTGCTATTTTTCCAACTTCAACTGTAGTTCCTTCTTTTCGTGGATTATCGGTCGAACAATTAATTTGTTCACCGAAACAATAATAACAATTTCTAATAGTTTTCATTTTTTTGCTTGGATCATAAATTGCTTCATACCGGTAATATGAATCAGAAGTATTATTTCCTTCTTCATGCACTAAAAATAGCGATGTTGAAGGAAAAACACGGTTAATCAATAAAAACAAGTCATCGAGTGTATGACAGTTATCATCAAGTTCTTCATCTTCTTCATAATAATAATAAAATTTATTCTGATAAGAGATAAAATAATTTTCGAGAGCTGGCATAACGCCATATACTTTATCACTAAAAAAGCCTACCACTTCACCTTCAATTGACGGATTGTAATCCTTTCCCAAATCTCCTACTTCCTCTATTATTTTTTCACCAAGATTTACTCCCAGAATTATCATAAGCTGTTCTGCCTCTTCATTTAACTCCGGCTTAACTCTTATCCCAAGTTTTGTTCCGTTCCAACTACCCATCTAATTTTCCTCCTCGTTTCTTTATTTTTCTAGTCACGACCGCCAGCTATGCTAGTGGTTTGCATTAGTTTATCACGTCACAGCTTATATTTCACCTCTGTTAATTCTGTCCTCACTTAAGGTGCATAACTACAAAAAATGTAAGAGTAAAGATAAAGCTCATATTCAAATAGCATGATTACTACTGGTTGTATCAGACACATGGCTGAACCGTCTTCTTTCAGTTTCTTATACCAAACTCACATAAGCATATATGCATATAGAGTGTTTTAGAGTCTTACATGGTACCTTTGTATATTGAAAAGTCTATTATTTCGTTCATAGAGGTACTGTACGGATCGTCTATTACCAAATACTCTTCATCATCTATAAATTCTTGATTCGCTTCAATCTTGACAATGTTAGAAATCAAACCTATACGATCGATTAGTTGAGACATATTCTCTATGGTTGAACCGTCACTTGTTTCAATGTCATCCCAAGGTTTTTCGTCTAACCAATAGCCGGTATCCTCTGTATCCTTCACAAGTATTTCATCTAACAGCGATTCAAGTGATGTGATTTCTTTTCTTTCCCCTTTGTGTCCCAATCTGGTGTTTTGAAGATATATTTCATTTTCACATACATGCAGCAAATCTTTTGATAAACCGTATCCCTCAGCCCATATGTATCCCCCATAATCCCCTTGAATGGCTTCTTTTGTAATAATGATATTTGTGAGATCCTTCAAGTATACTTTAATCTTAATAGTTTCCATACTGTATTCCTTTCTCAAATCCTTTTATTGAATATCAACAAAAAAGCCTGAATTTAAGCCATCTGTTGATATCGTTAATAGTCATTGTTAAAGATTTTCAATCCTCTTTTTCAAATCCTCTTCTTGCTTTATAGCTGCTTCAACTTTTGCATATACAGTTTGCATTCCTCCTCTCGATAATTTTTTCGGACTGTACGACCGAATATCATACTTGATAGTCTCTTAAATCAATACCATTTTTCCCAGCGATATCAACCAGTTCCTCTGGTGATGCCCTATCGAGATCGAAGGATTCCATCAGGGCTTCTCCAAAACCGCCAACGAAAAAAGTGCCATAACATTCTTGTTTAAGATCTTTTCTTAACTTTTCGATATCAATTGTCATGCTTTTTCCCTCCGTCTATTACTTGGATAATGTCCCCCTGTCCGCGGAGCTAGATATCTACGCCATCTCCGTACACTTCCGCCTTGATGAGCCATCCCTCGTCATCGTAGCTTATGATTTCAGCAGTCGGAAAACAATCCAAAACGGCTTCTACGCTGAGGCCTTTATACAAAAATTGTATCTTCCTGAGTTCACCACCGAACATAAACTGAATTCTTTTTCTAAATTCACCCTCTTCAAATCTTTCAGCATACGGAACTTGAAAACACTCATCTAAAACTTCAAATTCTGCAATACGATCAATCCGGTAAATAGTAGGGAACGGTCTCCTCGGTACATCTGGCATTTCTTCACTAACTGAAATATATGTGCAGAGATAGAAGTAGTACTCCGAAAACATGATTCCAACAGGTTGGATTAAGTGCATCACCTTGTCCGGTTCCTTCAGCTTTTGATAGCGTATCCTCATTAAGCGATGCTCATATACGGCACTGCTTATATCCCACATATCATCCACAAACTTCCTACCGTGGTGAGGTTCCAAGTAATGAAACTTTTCGTTGCTGATAAGATCCAACACCTGTTTGTAATTTTTATATGGGACACAGCATTGCAGGAGTTTATCGATGATCGGATACATTTCCTCCTTAGTCAACGACCGGCTTTCCAACAAGATCTTACAGACTGTCAGGATCTCGCTGTTAGTCAAAGTCTTTTTGGACTTCTGCACCAGAACATTACTCTCTCTACTTTTTTATCCAATCGATCACCAGCCTTTCTTCTACTGTAGCCATACTATAGCAAACGGGTATGGACAGAATCTGTCTATCTTTTGATTTTCATTTTATTCCTAATTACATTTTTCTTTTTCAAAGCCTTAACCTGACTGTCTATGAATCTGGCGTATTCCATTCCGGCCTCAACCTTACTTTTCAATTCCGCATCAACACTTGTCACATTCTTGTTTAAAAGCCCATGAATAATTTCGTTACGATACTCCCGCCAAATATCTATCTGATCAAGTGTTGTAAGTAAGCCACCTATATCCAGACCTTCATATTCGCTCTTAAGTACCGCCAGGTAAGTTTCCTCAGGGATGCCTTCATATTCCAGTGCCCATGTTAGAGTATTGCGAATCAGCTTCTCTTTTGTTGAAATTTGGCGTAAATCCATTTTTTGTCCAAAAGCAGCTTCATCAGAGCCAAAATACAGTCGTCTTAGAATAGCCTTTGTCTGCTTCACATTCAGCTTGGGATCATCCGCTTTGTGCAGTGCTCCTATGTAATATAAAAATGACCGTAGTCTGTCCTCTATCATTGCATAAACAATCAGCATGGCCTCGAAATAGAATTCATTATTTAATGCCCTTCTGTAGCGGCCAAGCTGTTTACGATATGCCTCTTGTTTTTCAGCATTATCTTTAACTGCAGCAATTTGTTTCTCTATGCCTGCCATATTAATCACCATTCATCCAGATCAGAGAGCAGATCCTCGACAGAGCTGCTTTCCGCTCCGGTATCCAGTTCTTTCAGCTTCAGGAACACTCTAGCCGTTGTGATGGCATCCGCCAGTGCCCTGTGAGCACGCGGGTTTTCTATTTCCAGTTTCCCGGAGAGTTCCTCTAGGGAAACCTTCTTTGCATCTATGCCAAGCTGCTCTTTAAACTGAGCCGCATAGCGCATTACATCAAAATACTTGTTCTCTATGATCCGGTTGCTATAGCGTCCTGCCCGGACCATGAAGCGGCTGTCAAAGGTCATGCAGTTAAATCCGACCAGAACAGCATTCCCGGCAAATCTCATGAAGTCCGGCAGCACTTCCCAGATCGGTCTTGCCGCATAGGCCTCGTCGTTTGTAATGCCGGTAAGCGCCGTGATCTCTGCTGACACTTTCTTGTGATCCAGTGGTTGCACAAGCTCTTGGAAGGTAAACTCACCTGTCTCAACGACCTGTCCGCCTACAACCTTTACAGCCCCGATCTCGATGATGGAATCAATCTTTGAACTTCTGCCGGTTGTTTCCAGGTCAAAGGCCACAAAGGTATCAAAGTCTGTATCCCTGGTTTCTACTGGAGCAGGGTACTGATCCCTTGGAATCGCGGCTTTGGACTTTTTGCCCATAGAAGGTGTCGGCGCTGTAGCTTCGATGCCGATGGATGTCAGGAAATCAATGTATTTCTTTCTGACCTCATCCCGGTTCTCCTTCGGGTTAGGCAGATACTCCTGCTTTCCGGCATCAGCCTTCTCGCGCTGTTTCGCATTCTTTTCAGCCCGATTCTGCATGGTCTGCACAACAAATTCATCATCTGCAAACCGGCTGAGTGCTTCTTCGATTACCTCATCAGCGGAATCATAGCGTCTGGTCGTTGTATAGAACTCGGCCAGGTTGTAGCTTGCCTGCCATGGTATGTTCTCTGATACACACAGAACAGATGCGGTTCTCTCTGCCGCTTCGTAATCATAGTCCATGTATCTGGCACCGACCGCGATGCCCGCCAGCCGGTTCTTTTCTTCCTCCGTCAGGCCATCCGAGTCCTTAATGGCATCATAGATCTCATAAAACCAGGGACGGCTTGCCTTCGGCACATTGGAGGACGATCCTGCAATGGCCATCACACGCAAGTATTCCTTCCTGGGTGTCGGCAGCTCATCGCTCAAGGCAAATACCAGGTTGCTGAAGTTATAGGGATTGTTCATCCCTCTGCAGATTTCCTCCCACAGAGGATTTTCTCCGGTTCCCGGTCGGAAAGCAATAACCTGTCGGCATAGTTCTTCCAGGTCCATTCCGGTTCTGCAACTATCACATAAGCAGGAAGATGTTTCTTTCCCGCACTTAATACATATAGCCATAGGCGTTCTCCTTACGTTGCTGCCTTTCCACATACGAAACGCATGTCGCAGAATGTACAGGCATAGGAATTCGTAACGCTTCCTTCGAAGTTTTTATTCTCAATGTTCTTTATTGATTCCGATATCTCTGCCACGGTGTGATCAATGGCACTCCGGGTCCACTCGAACGTGATCAGCGGATTTCCGCTTAAGCAGTTCGTATAATACAGATGCATCCGCCGGACCTTCTTGCCATACCGCTTTTCAATCAGATAGGCATAGATCTCCAGCTGCTTTCTGTAGTGTTCAACCCGCTCCGGGTGGCCTTCGATATCAGGTTTCGGTCCTGTCTTGTAGTCCACGATTTCAACCGTGTCACCCTGACCCTCGATGAGGTCAATGACGCCCTGCAGGATATAATCCGGCAGCACCAGGTTGATTTCCTCCTCAGCCCTCCATACGCGGCCGAGCTCGTCCTTCCTGTGATGGAAGTATCGAATCACCTGCTGAAGGGCATTTTCCCGCTGCTCATCCGTTAGGAAGTAACCGGTCTGCTCCTGCATGCTCTGGTAGTTAAGATTGAACCACTCCTCAATCGCGGCCTCGTTCACACGATCCTGTCTGCCGGCGATGATACACTTATTCATATCCTCCAGCGTCGCATGCACCAGTGAACCCACGGAGGTATGGAACATCTTATTCTGTGAAAAGCCATACTCCTTGTAAAACTTGTACTGAGTCGGACAGCCGTCGTAGACCGAGATATGAGACGTAAAGGAATAGACATGCTTGTAATTCACGGCCTTGACATCTGCAAACACAGGCGTCTCGGTGAATTCCCGGATATCAGGAAGGTTATCAAGGTACCCTCCGAAGTACTTACTGTCCGCCTTCTTCTTCGCCAGGATCAGAAGGTTCTGGGCTCTTGAGAAAGCTGTATAGTAAAGCCGCCAAAAATCAAAATACTTGATGTCTGCCATCGGCTCATAAGGCTTACGGTGGAAGAATCGGCTCTCTGCACTGTACAGCAGCGGATCACAGTTTCTCTTCGGCACATTTCCAAGGGAACCCACCACCACGGCAGGGAACTCCAGTCCCTTGGACTGATGGATGGTCATAAAGGAAATGCAGCCGCTCGGAGCATATTCCGACTCATCCTCGTACTCGCCAATGCCGTCCTCAATCATGTACTTCAGGTACAGGTTGAAGAGTTCCTCCGGCATAGCCAGTTTGTTATCTGCAGATATATTGTGCATATCATGCAGGAAGGAATACTTCGCCAGCATCCTGGAAATCTCCGAAAGGTTCCTGGCCGCACGACTCTTTGACACATTGTCATTGAGGCTCGCCTGCAGATACCCCTTAAAGGGTTCAAAAGCAATCAGCCGGTAGAAGTGTCCAGCAGGCAGAAATCCGACTCTTCCTTCAGTCCCTGAATCTGCTGCTTCACGCCATCCACGTAGGCCATGAGGGCCGGGTCTGCTTTTGCCAGCGGCAGCGCTTCCTTCAGGCAGCCGATGTAGTAGCTTCTTAGCCTATCTGAAATCTTATGGTTAAACAGATTCTTCTTCAGATCCACCATGTAGCTTGCAAAGCACATGATGAGACATCCTAAGATTTGCTTTATCTCCGTCCTTTCAAAAAACATATCCGATCTCGGCGAATACACCGGGATTCCGTTTGCCTCCAGATAAGCTCCAATCTGTGTCGCTTCCTCACTTCTTACCGAGCGAAACAGGAAGGCAATCTGGTTATAATTGCTGACATTGCCATTTACCATGAGGCTCCTGGCCATCTGCAGCAATTCTTCTTTTTCATTCTCTATACTGTCACCGCCGCAGGAATATACAGATGATCCTTTCAGGAGAGGCTGCTTACCAGCATGTATCTTCTTGGCATAGCGGTATTTGTCCCAGTTAAAGAGGTGGATGCCATCCACGTTTTCCATCCAGCGATTATAGAAATCGATGATGCCGGGCTCCGACCGGTAGTTGGTATCCAGATGGATCACCCTGCATTCGCCCTCGGCAAAACGGGAAGGAAACTCCAGAATGTTCCGGATGGTGGCACCTCGGAAACGGTACATGCCTTGGTCATCATCGCCCACCACGCAGATGTTTTTCTTATCACCTGCCAGCAGGAATACCAGCTGTTCCTGAATGTAGTTCGTATCCTGGTATTCATCAACCATGATATAGCGAATGCTCTCCTGGAGCTTATCAAGCACCTCCGGATGCTGCATCAGCATGTTATAAGTCTTTGTCTGTATGGAGGAGAAATCTATGGCACCGTTGCGTTCCAGAAGTTCCTGATAACGCTTTACGAGCCTTGCCAGAAAGCGCATGTCCTCATCGGCATCTGCCTCCATGGCTTCCACGTCCACCAGTTCCTCCATCATCTGGTTGACGTACCTGCAAATCTCCAGGGACTGTTTCCAGATGCCCCGCCCGGAGATGTGGCGGGAATATCCGCCCAGCCGGTTAAAGCATTCTATATTTCTACAAACGAGATAGGTCTGTTCAAAGGCATCCAGCATACGGTACTTGTTATCGTTCTCTGCATACTCGGAGTTTTCCTTCAGAAGACGCAGACATACGGAATGGAAGGTTCCGATGTACATCTCGTTGATATTCAAATTCAGATCGTATTTGATGAACTCGTTGAAGATTCTGGTGAGCAGCTCCTTTCCAGCCTTTTCCGTAAATGTCACCACCATAATCTCGCTGGGCTTCACACCCTTTTCTATCACCAGATAAGCCAGGCGTTTGACCAGAGTAAAGGTCTTCCCGGTTCCGGGACCGGCAATCATCAGCACCGGGCCCTCTGTCGCGAGAACTGCTTCCTTCTGTGCATCGTTTTCCTGTCCAAAATCAAATGAGCTCATAACGGACACCGATGGCTTTCATGAAGTCTGTGATCTGATTCATCTGATTCTGTGTGGCATAGATCCTCATGGCTGTGCCGCCCTCGGTATTGGCCGGTGTCGTCTGGACTGGAGTTGGTGCCGTTGCTCCGACTGCTGCGGCAGCTTCCTCCACTGTCGTGAGACTTGCTTTCTTTGCAGCATCTTCCAGTTCGGCCTGCTTTACCTTCACCTGATCCATAGAAAGCGTCTGGGCATACACCTCAAGCAGGGTATTCACAAACGGAGAATTCATCCCGCGGATTGCAGCTATGTCAGCTGCAGCGCCATTGATGGCAACCATAATGCCTTCTTCATATTTGGCCCTTGCGTTGGAGGCATTGACCCACTTCTTATCAAAGAGCTTCGGATACAGGGCATCAGCCAGGCTTCCCAGTACGACTGCTTTGCGGTCGTAATATTTCCGGACCTCCAGCTCCTTTTCTTCCTTCTGGCGGGTCTCAAAATCCTTTACAGTTTCATCGATAAGGACGCGCTGCTTCTCGACCATGTTCACCAGTTCCTTGATCTGAGGCTCCAGCGCATCGTAAGGTGCGAGGCATCTTGCTTTATAGGCTTTCCTAGCATCCTCGATGACCTTCTTTACCTTGTTCAGGGTGCTGCGGTCGTTCTTTGCATCCTTTATAGTTTCATCCGTATATACGAGTCCGGCGTAGGAATCCAGTCCGCGCTGCAATTCCGCGCGAAGCATCGAAAAGTCCCAGACGCTGATATCTGTATTTTCCAGTCTTACGATCTGCAGATCATTCATATCGGTATCCTCCAAAAACCCGTGGTGTTGCCATCTTAGCAAATCCGCATAGACAGAATATGTCTCTATTTGGATTTTATGTATTTACCACTCTTGATCCTACCGTCCTTTGGTTTTTCCGCATCTGCAGGAATGATCCATATATTTCCCAATTTTTATACACCTTCAATACGCCCTTCATTGCAAATGGTATGGATCCGTCTGAGGCCAATGCCCCACTTCTCAGATGACGCTTTAATTGTCATGTATCCATCCATTTTCACTTCTCCATGAGAACGCAAAAAGGCACTGCAGATATCGGGTATCCACAACGCCTAAATCTCAAAAAACAGCAGATGCTGCTTTCAGACTGAGCCGGAACTGGGATTTCCGAACTCCTGCAGCTTTGCTACATATTCGACAAAAAGATTATACTCCACCGCTGGCACAAAGCCAATCCTTTTACGAAGTTTTGTCTCACTTTTACAACCAAGCATCATGTCTAATTCTTACACAATTCGGATGATGTAAAAAGTAAGACAGCACCGGTTAGTTATTATTAGTATTGATTCCGTGTCGTTTCGACACTTCCGGAGATGTCGGAATAACACTTCCTGACGTGTCATTCTGACACTTCTTGAAATGTTCCTCCCCGGAGTTATCCACACTGCTGATGAAGTTTTTGACAAAGATGAGATTTGTTCTGCCTATCTTTATTTTCTGATCCTTTCCGACGGAACCTGTGCGTTTTCAACAAAAAAAACGCAAGTATACACCGGTAATCAGGAAACCTTACGCCATTTTTAGCAGGACGGCTGCTTCAGCCTGATTTTGCCCGCTAGAAAAACGGTCTGTTTTATTAGCAATCCTCTAATCGAAACCCAAAACGATTAGATGAAATAAAAAAAGCATGGAAGAATTTCAAAGAAATCTTCCACGCCTTTTCGGGTAACGTCCC
>ONDV01000071.1 GCA_900316665.1 uncultured Lachnospiraceae bacterium | reverse complement strand
CCTTGAAATGGTAGTGGGTTGTAGTGAAATGCTACTCACTACCATTATGGAGGATTCAGGCGGTCAAACCAGTCCGCCGAATTATTAGGCGCTTACGAATATCAGGACTGTAAAGAGAATCAGAGAGAAGCGTTGACTAAGCTGTTTGATTCAGAAAAATGCTGTGTGTTTCATATTGGTGATTATGATCAAGCAATCTATGGATCGGATAAAGATGCGGAGCAAGACTGGCAACCACAGGGAGATTATCTCGTTCTAGAACAGTCAAATCGATATGGGCAGGAAATTGCTGAAGTGCTTAGGCCGTTAAGGTCTGGACAGAAAGCGATTACTGCAGCGAGCGGCAATATTGGATATAAACCAGTTCTGATTGTTTATGATTTGAACACGATATCTTTAGTAAAGGATCAGTTTTTGATTCAACTCGAGAAACATGGACTGACTGATGAAAAAGGGATTTATAAAGCGATTGGACATATACGGAAAGATGATGCAGCAGGAATCAGAATCGGCAGCTATTGGGATGGGTATGACGGAAGTAAAAGGGCCAGTAGCTCGTTCCGGTACTGGGGAGCTATAGATGAAGTCTGTAATGAATTAGAATCAGGGCGGATGGACCGCGCAGAACCGATTATTAGAAAACTTATCTGTAGTATTTTTCATTATTCGGGGATCATGAACGCCCAAACTGGGCGGGAACATACATCTGTGACTTTAAAGAGGACATTGGATGAGAAACACTTTAATGAATACCGAGAGAGCCTATTAACAATAGCTAATTTACCAGAGTTTTCAAGAAAATCAGTATCGGATGCTTTTGGCAGGCTGATAGATGCTCTTTTTACTCAATCTTCGTTAACCAAACAGGATGTTATGGGTAAACTTCCATCTCATTTTATGGAGGAGCCGGAAGATACTTATGTTCAGGAGCCTGCGCGAAATGTTTATGTAGATCCTATTCGTGGTTACAGGATTCAGTTTGATACCATTCACGGTGTGAAGGGTGAAACACATGATGCAACTCTATATCTTGAAACAGAGACGAGGAGATCTTCAGACATTGTCCGTATTCTTCCATACTTTGGAGCTGGAAAAGTTGGATCCACAAAGCTACATGATTATAGCCGGAAACTTGCTTATGTTGGATTTAGCCGACCGAGATATCTACTTTGCCTAGCTGTGCAGGAATCAACATTTGCAAAAAGTAAAAATGCATTTCAAGAATGGGATATTATCGACATTCGACAGAAGAAATGAATCTTTTATAGGTGAGTTGGGACGGATAATATGCAGGACAGATATACAGGAGATTTAGGAGATTTCAGTAAGTTAGGCATTCTTCGTGCTTTGGAGATGGCAGGTTTGTCAATCGGTGTCAACTGGTATATGACTCCGGACGAAAACCACAATGGTGATGGACGTCATGTGAAATACCTGAATCAGGAAGAATTCAGGGCCTGCGATGAGGCACTTTGGCTGGAGTTAAAGACTATTGTAAAGAGCAATCACCGTAAGGCCTGTTATCTGGAGAATGAGAAGATACTCCAGGCATGTTTTTACTCAGAAAGACTCGATTTTTGGGGGAAGACGAAAATTGAAAGAGAGTTTTTTCGAAAGTCATGGCACAATGAGGCCCTTACCGCTTTGGCTGGGAATGACATTATCTTCGTGGATCCTGATAACGGTCTGATTGTTTCTTCTGCGGTTGGAAAACCGAAAGAAAACAAATATGTCCTGTACGATGAATTGGCAGATTACTATGCTCAGCATTCGAGTGTAATCTACTACCAGCATAAGGCAAGAAAGCAGGATGAGTTTTATATCCGGCAGCATGAAAAGCTGATACATGCTCCTGAATTTGCAGGATCCAAGGGACTTGCGCTGAAATTCATAACGACGTCTCAGCGATACTACTTTTTCATCATACAACCGCAGCATCAGGAGATAATTGAAAAAGCCGTTTTAGAAATGCTCGTAGGCCCTTGGAAAAATCACTTCAAAATTCTGACGATGTGAATTATTGGATGATTTAGTAAACCACCAGTCGGTTGTTCCCATGCTCTTCGGATGTTATGTTTTCCAAAAGGAATATGAGCGGAATGGACAAGATCCGGAGCATGGTCATATAGAACGGCATATAACGAGGACAGAAAGGAAGGAAACATTGTCTATGTCGTATGAGAAAAGCTGCTTGATTACAGCAGGGGAAAAATTTTTGAAGTAGCGCTATTTCACTTTTGGAATGAAACTGCTAAGGACTCGGAGCTCTGGGATCTATTCCCGAATGCCCGAGTCTTTTTCGCTGCATCGGGAATTTTTGAGAAAGTCGCACAGCGTGTGCGAGTTATCACGGAATGTTGCATTCCACGTCAGTTCCGCCTTCAAGTGTCCCTTTTTATAATGGACATAACCCAAGGAGAAGGAGGTGGTTCCGATGCAATTGAAGATTGAAATAGACAAAAAATCCATCGGTAGCCGCCTTAAAACTGCCCGTGAGCTTCATGGCTTGACGCAGGAAAAACTGTCGGAGGAAATGGGTTGCACGTCTAAGTACATCAGCAAGGTAGAAAACGGAGCTTCGGCTCCATCACTTCCGTTCGTTATCAAATTTTCCGAGATTACTGGGAGTGATCTGAATTATCTGTTGCGCGGCATGTATCCCAAGGGAGAGTCAACTGCGATGCTGGTTCGGGAACCGGCACCTATATACGAAATATCAGCAGATCTATCCAAGAAAAGCCGCAAAATCTGCAGCGAGGTAATGACAAAAATCATTGAGGTATTAGAAGAGAATAAGGTCTGATCGAACGGAAGTCTACCAACAACATGAGCATCTGTTAGCTGGTAGTCTGATCATAGGAAAAGGATGTCCGCAGGACTGCCAGGTTTCAACAGGGTAGCTCTGCGGACTTTTTACATACCCATATATTGACATGAATTAACACATCAGAGAGGGGGTCAGAACATGCTCAGTAAACTTTTCTCGAAAAGGCAGAAGACAGAGTCTCTACCGGAGAAGTCAGCCGGAGATTACCGGATGGTGCCTGAAGAAGACATGCAGCGCTATGAGTTTCAGGAAAAACTGTTTCAGACGATTGTGTCTGTTGAAGCAGATGCTCATAACGAAGAAGATCCCATGGCAATTGCCGTCCGGGTCATGAAGGCATGCTGTGATTTTTATGATGCTGACTGGTGCGGCATTCTGATCGCAGACCTGCAGACCCAGGTGTTCATACCTGAGATCTGGTACGACTCGGAGCTCGGACCGATGCAGGATACGCTGTTCAATGACATCGAATTTACGGAAGAGTTTGCTACCTGGGCACAGCATCTGATTGAGCAGAAACCGCTGATCATTCCGGATGCGGAAAAGATTCGGGAGATCAATCCCAAAGAGTATGAAGCCTATCAGCGATTGGAAGCCAGGTCGATCATGGGTGTTCCCTTTGGACAGCATCCTCTGGGCTTTATGGTCATCCGCAACATGAAGCAGTATACGGACCGGCCGGAGCCACTGCAGCTTGCCTGCTTTGTTGCCATGATGATGCTGGAACAGATCCGGCGTACCAGAATGGAAAAGCTGACGAAGATGCATGACGAGGACGACGGCAGATTCCG
>ONDV01000011.1 GCA_900316665.1 uncultured Lachnospiraceae bacterium | reverse complement strand
GTCAGAGAGCCGCTAATAAGCGCGTGCGAGCAAACAGAAAAACACAACTTGTGAGCCACCACTGTGACATCTCTTGGCAAAAAGCAAATGAATCCTTGCAACGAAGTTTTTCATTATTTATGTGGGAAGTTTTAATAAATTTTTATCATCTCAAATATTTTTTTATAAAATCCTGTTTCAGATCACCATTGCAATACTATAGAAGATAAAGCTGCAGAGCCAGGCCAGAAGGCACTGGAAAATGACGACGAATATGCTCCACTTTCTGCCGAGCTCCCTTCTAATCGACGCGATAGCCGCCACACATGGAGTGTATAGCAGGCAGAAAACAAGATAAGAAAGAGCTTTGACAGGGGTAAGGATCTCATGAAGCGTTTCAGCTGACATAAGGATATTCAGCGTGGAAACCACACTCTCCTTCGCCATGAAGCCTGAAATCAGAGCAGACACCAGCCTCCAGTCTCCGAAACCGAGCGGTTTGAAGACCGGCGCGATAAATCCTGACACCAGAGCGAGTAAAGAAAGCGATGAATCAGAAGTAAATCTGAAGGCTAATGTAAAGTGCTGGAGAAACCATATTACAAGAGTTGCTACAAAGATCACGGTAAAAGCCTTCTGGAGAAAGTCTCTCGACTTTTCCCAGAGCAGCCTTGCCACGCTCTTCAAGCTCGGCAGCCTGTAATTTGGAAGTTCCATCACGAAAGGCACAGCATCTCCCTTAAAAACCGTATTCTTTCCTATGAGAGCGGTAATGATACCGACAATGATTCCTGTAAAGTAAAGCGCCACCATGACAAGGGCACCATGACCGGGGAAAAAGGCAGCAGAAAAGAATGCATAAATGGGCAGCTTAGCGGAGCAGCTCATGAAAGGAGTCAGCATAATAGTCATCTTCCTGTCTCTCGCTGACGGAAGAGTCCTTGTTGACATAACTGCGGGCACGGAGCATCCGAAACCAATAAGCATGGGCACGACGCTTCGCCCGGAAAGCCCTATCTTCCTTAAGAGCTTGTCCATCACAAAAGCTATCCTCGCCATATATCCCGTATCCTCAAGGAGGGAGAGGAAGAAAAAGAGAACCACGATGATCGGCAGGAAGGATAAGACAGACCCGACTCCGCCGAAGATACCGTCAGTCACGAGTGATCGCACGCCCCTGCCGGCGCCGCCGGACTTCATAAGACTATCCGCCAGGATGCCCAGCTTCTCGATTCCGAGAGCAAGGGCATTCTGGAGAAATGCTCCTATCACGTTAAAAGTCAAGAAGAAAACCATAGCCATGATCCCTATGAAGCAGGGAATGGCGGTATAGCGTCCCGTCAGCAGCCTGTCAATATTCTGACTCCTAAGGTGCTCCTTCGAGACACGAGGCTTTACGACAGTATCAGAAACCACCCGCTCAATATAATCAAAACGCATGGCAGCTATAGCTGCGGATCTGTCAAGCCCGCTCTCCGACTCCATCTGCACGGCTATATGCTCTATCATCTCCCGCTCGTTTTCGTCAAGAGAAAGAGAGTCGATCACCATACTGTCTCCCTCAAGCACCTTCGTGGCAGCGAAACGGACAGGTATGCCGGCTTTCTCAGCGTGATCTCCTATTAAAGCCATCACTCCGTGAATGGCTCTGTGGACCGCTCCGCCCCGGCTGTCCGATGAGCATATGTCGCGGGCTTCCGGTCTCTCCTGATATTTTGCCACATGCATGGCATGGCGGATAAGCTCGTCAATTCCCTCATTCTTCGCAGCAGAGATCGGCACAACTGGAACGCCAAGCGCCTCCTCCATCTCATTGATGTGGACATAGCCGCCGTTGCCCTGCATCTCATCCATCATATTCAGGGCCACTACCATTGGAACATCCAGTTCCAGAAGCTGAAGCGTGAGGTAGAGATTTCTCTCTATATTTGTAGCGTCAACTATATCTATGATTCCCTTCGGCTTCTCACCGAGAATAAATTGTCTGGAGACGACCTCCTCTGCGGAATAAGGAGACATGGAATAGATGCCCGGAAGATCAGTAACCTCCGTAAGAGCGTGACCTCTGATGACTCCGGTCTTTTTATCTACCGTTACGCCGGGAAAATTTCCGACATGCTGATTGGCTCCGGTAAGCTGGTTGAAAAGAGTCGTCTTGCCGGAATTCTGATTACCCGCCAGGGCAAAAGTGATCATAGTGTCGTCCGGAAGTGGATGCTCATTCTTTTTATCATGATATTTTCCATCTTCACCAAATCCCGGATGCGGAAACTTACCGTCGGATCTCCTATCAGAAAACTTCCCGGCAGAAACTGTCCCGGCGGATCTCGTATCAGAAAACTGCCCGGTGGACTTCGTAACTCCATCATCAGCTCTCACGTCATCCTCCGGAATGATCAAGATCTTCCCGGCTTCAGATAGCCTGAGCGTAAGCTCATATCCATGAAGCCTGACTTCCAGCGGATCTCCCATGGGAGCAAACTTTATCAGGGTCACTTCCACTCCCGGTATCAGTCCCATATCAAGGAAGTGCTGTCTCAGCGCTCCGTCTCCGCCTACAATTTTCACGCGCCCGCTCTCGCCGGTTTTTAATTCAGATAAATACATAAGTCAGTTTCTCCTATCAAGATCCACATTGCCGCTGATACCGGGGATCGAGCCTCTGGACGAATACTGCCACATATCATATCTGCCGCTGTATGTGCACTCTGTATTGTACTGGGCGCACCAGACGGAAATATCTTCAGAAAACTGCGAAGGATAAAGTGAGGTCGTCAGATGATTCCTGTCGGCATAGACGCCTGCCTTATATCCGGCATTCTTTACAGTAGCAGCAAATGCATTGATAATGGCTGTAGCATCAGCAGGAGATACGGTATTCGTCCTCTCGTTTCCTTCCCAGTCAATATAGATAGGGAGATCAACGCCGCCAGCGTCATTCGCCATCTTTACGGCAAGGGAAGCCTCTTCCACGGCTTCCTCCTGAGTCTCGGCTCCGGAATAGAAATAAATTCCCGTCTTTATTCCGGCAGCCTTGGCGCCAGCCATGTTCTTCATGAACATATTGTCTTTTCCGATCGCGCCGTTAGCCGTACCCCGGTATCCGCACCTTATTATAGCGAAAGACACGGATCCCGCAACCCTGTTCCAGTCAATATCTCCCTGATGATGCGACACGTCTATGCCCATATCGTTCAGGACCAGACTTCCATCATCAGCGAAACGGTACATAGCTCCTCCTATTACCTGATTTCCCGTAACAGGAGCGTGATTATCAGGATCATAGTAATAAGTCTTTCCGTCAATAGTCTGCCAGCCTGAATATACAGCAGTTACCGTGCCGTCAGCATTCGTGACATTTTCGGTCTCAGACGGTACAAAGCGCACTGTATCAGTAAGAGCAGTCTCAAGCGGCACATTATTGACCTCCGGATCCGGCACATCCTCCTCTACCTTGTCCATGATATTTACGAGAGGGATAAAAGATAGATCAGAACTTACAGTGGCGCTTATGGCATAATCATCCGCCTCCGGCAGCTTCGAAGACTTATCCCAGGATGGCGGTATAAGGCATATATAGTAGTCACCGGGACTTATAGGACTTATTTTAATAATCCCGTCAGAATCATCATCCGAATAGATCGGACAGTCAATGGAAGAAAGCTTCTTTTTATAATTATCGAGATCATATTTAAGTCTGAGGCTTATAGCGTCATTAATGGTAAAGCTCTTACCGCTGCGCTTTACGAGCTTTATGTTCTTGTCATCATCAAAGAGTCCGGGATCTCTGTCATCATCTGAAACCGACGGATCCAGATCATCAGTTTCAAGTGCAGCCTTTATCAAGGCCTGATATTTACTTTTAGAATAAGCCTCATCCCCGCTTCCATCAGAAGAAGCAATACCAGCAGCCCTTTTATCGATATTCAGAGCCTGAAGATAAGGATCCAGAGAAGATTTCACGTCAGGAGACATGACCTTTACGCTGTAAGAAATCCCGGATATCCTCTCTCCGCCGTTATCATTAAGATAAATAGTCAGATCATCCTTCATGGAATCATATTCTATCCTGCATGGGAAAAAATCCGCGGTATCTATGACCTTATCTGATGTTTTATTTACTTTTGGAGAAGATGATGCGGCTTCAGTCTTTCTCTTTTTACCCGACGTCCTGCCGTGAATACAAAGCCCTGCGATCAAAGCCGAAAGACCAAAGACAAATACAATGACAAATATCCGGTACTTAAGGATAAATTTAAGAAAGACAAAAGGAAGTCCTCCTTCCTTGCCGGAATCCGTTTCACCGGATCCCGGTTTCCTGAAGAAGGACTTCATTCTGCCGATCAAGTTACCGAGCTTTTCAGCTATACGGTATCTTATGGACTTTTTTTTGAAATAAAACTTCATACTTTTTGAATCATCCTATCGGGAACAGATTCATGCTGCTGAGTTTGATTTTTGCCACATTATCATCACCATTCGGTTTAATCTCATTCCCGGTATCAGTATTATATACAGTCGCCTTAAGTTCGAGTTCTACAGAATGATCTGTATTTTTATCACTGTTCAGCCAATTGGTGAGAGACTCCGGAAGATCTATGTAATAAGTAATACCGCTTCTGATACCGATCTCACGATCATAAGTCTCATCGCTTCCGTCAGCTCTGTGGATGGTATAACCTGACTCAGCATTATTTATCTGTTCATACTTGTCGGCACTTATAGTACAATATTTCGGATTACCCCCCTGGTCTGCACCCTCATAATCGAATCTCACGCCGATATATGATGATCCTATATTGGGATCTGTGACTCTGAAGTAGACTCTTGCCGTGCCGCCTCCTACAGAAGTCACTCTCTGGTCTATAGCATAAGACCCGTTCATGGTAGTATCGCCGAACATACCGTAATTATATAGATTACTTTCTGTTTTACCATCAGACGTATCATCATAATCCTTCATGGAGTCTTTATTAGTAAGTACGACCGTGGTTCCGTTTGAAAGCTTCTGGTCGCCGGCAGCCGATGCCATAAACGATGCGCTTGCACCGGTCTGCTGCTTCCTGTAGGCAGCAATCATTGTATTAATGAAGAGATTCGTCTCATCATCCGACATATTATTAGAGTGACCTGCTCCTGTATAGGTGATATTTCCGCAGGAGAAAATATAATACTGATTTACCACGTCCTGAGGAGAGTATGCATACCTGCCTTGGTCTCCATTAGCAAGTGTGTACCAGCAGACTATCTTATCCGCATCCATATTGAGCTGATAATACTGGAAGTGGGTCTGGGCAATAGTCATGTAATTACTGTTTTTCAGTTTATCATCTGTACCACCAAAATTCTTTGTATTTACATCGAATGGATACGTGGTCAGCTGACCCTTATTTACCTGTTCCACCTGCGTGGTCGTTGAAAGTCCGCCATATTTATTACCATCTTTATTTCTGACCCAGTCAATAAGGAAATTGGTAAATCCCTGAGTGTTATTGACAGATTTGAACTTCGAAGAAACCAGCTTTGAATCAGTGGTCGAACTCTTCGTGGAATCATCCCATACACCGTATCCCGGCTTATAAGCTACTCTGTATCCGGCATTCTGGATAGTCCTGAGTATGGTTTTATTAGGTATTTCATTACCCTGAGCCACTACACCTGAATTATATAAATATGTCGGATCATCATAATAGGATATCCCATATTGATTGTTATAGTATTTCCCTTTATACTTCTGTCCTCCGATCTGTATTCCATCGTTTTTAACCTTTACGCCGGCCTCATTGTAACTGTATCTGTTTGACACACCATATATATCCAACTTTACCTTGTCGCGAAGGATATCATTAAACCAGAAACTGTTCCACGCAGAGAGACCTCCCACATACTGTCTTTGATTTCGCAGATCCCATCTCATATTGTTAAAGGAAGCAGTATCATGAGCAACCATAAGAGGCCTGCCGTCATCAATATATCTGGCAAGGAGATTTGCTCCATTATTATCAAGATCACCCCAGCTGTCGCCGAATCCGCAGATTATCATATCATATTTATTTAAATCTTCATATTTCCATTCATTAAATTTCTTTCCCCCATTTACTATCCCTGATATTCCGCTTTTCGGTCTTACTGTATGAATAGTAATATCAAAATCCTGAATCTTCTTGATTTTCTGATCATTTATATTTGAAAGATCAGCTCCATTCCCACCATCGCTTCTTATCTGAAGTACCTTTATTTGATCCTTCTTATCAGATCTGAAGTAGGAATATCCCGTCTCGCTGGCATGGAATCCGGTCTCGCCGTTTGACTCTACCATAAGCTTCCAGGGAATGACGCCATGGACACCTGTAGGAATGTCTCTTGAAATGGTATATACCGGAGCATGTTGAGTATCAAGATCGCATTTAAGATTGAATGTCTTCGCGGGAGCAGAGCCGTCGCTATTCTCAAAAGACTTTCCATTTGAACTTATGGTGCCGGTATCATTAGTCACGGTTAAATTATTGATCTCTTCATCTTCATTAAAGAGACCGTCTCCGTTAGAATCAAGATAGAGATGAACTGTATAAGTATCATTCTGTACATCAGGTTCAGTAGCATTCACTATCTGCAGATGCCACTTCATGGTAAAAGTATCACTGTTCTCGTTCTTCACGAGAGTATATTGTAATTTATCCGCAGGCAATTCAGCATCACCGCTGTGATAATTTACAGGAGTGCCGTCTTCCATGGAGAATTTTCCGTCGCCGTTCGTATCTCCGCTCTTGTCGCCGTTTTTATTGCTACTGTCATCATCAGTCGTAAACCTCAGGAAATTGATCTCAGGCTTTGAGAGATTGGCAGCATAATATACCTTGAGAGGATTTTGCTTAGCGTAATAATAACCCATAAGATTATCATTATGTCTTACTGACATAAGAGCCTGATACATATAGGATGTATTGTCGGCAATTCCTTCATTGATCTCTATCTCGTGATCCGAATTTCCAGCCTTATCAAAAGTACTCCAGGAATAGCTGTTGTCATATGTACCGGAGCCCTTCGCCTGCTGAGCAATGAAAATATTTCCACTGTTGAGATCCCTGATAGGACCCGACGTATTTGTTTTGGTACTGTCATAATATGAATAATAGCTCAGGGTATTGTCAGCCTGTTTCGGAATGACGCACTTCCAGAGATTGGTATTGACTTTTTCCATGTCATAATCCCGAGACTTAATTGAAGACTGATCGTAACCGTATACAGCCTCTATCTTCGGCGCAACCCAGCCGTCAGCATTCCAGAGATATACGGTAAAGCTGTCACCATTCCCGGACTTATCTATGGTCTCTCCCATGATCTTGGTCTCATTGTCACTGCAGCCAGCGATCATATTAGGTATGGATGAGTGGTCATCCCACTTCAATATTGAAGTAATTGATTTACTGCCATCATAATTGATAGTCGCCTGAACTCCATCAGCATTACTTAGAATATCATCAGTAGCAATGTAATACCAAAGATTATCATCATCAGATGAGGAATACTTTTCCATTTGATACACTGTTTGTTTATTATCTATAGATACCAGACTTCCATTTTTATCATAAAAACTTAAGGACACAGACTTCGCCCTCTGTCCGTTCTTTGAAGCCGCCCTGAGATAGAAGGTATGAGAATTTTTTGCCAGAGTACCTCCCAGTATCACAGGATAACCGAGATTTGCGTACTTTATGAGTTCCTTCATCTTCGACTTGCTTAAATCGTTGCCGGATTTTCTATATTTGAGATTATTCTTAGCACTATCATGGGAAACACCGTTGCCGTTTGGAGTATAGTCAGTATCCAGCATACCCTGTCCGGCTTCATTTTGTATGTTATATTCAGGTCCTATGTTATAATATAAATAATCGGTATAAGGATCAGACTTACCAGACTTAAAATCGTCGGCTATCAAAAGATTTTTATGTATACTTGGAACCTTTTCCTTTTCGCCTCCAATATAGACCATATCGTACTTTTCAGCTATATCCTCGGTCTTACCAATGAATTCAGCCACGGACATGGTCGTTATCCTGATGGAATCCTTACCGTTATCAATATTATAGATCCCGTTTCCAAGTATTCTTCTAAAGTCAGGGCTGGCATGGACATTGCCGTCACCCGTACCGGGTGTATTACGTTCAGTGATCTCAGACCACTTATCAGGCTCTATATCAAGGACATTAATAACAGACTTCTTGTTATTGGGACGTCTGCCGCTGTAATTAATGGCATATCTCAATACATCAGCCTCATCAAGAGAGGTATCATCTAAAAATTTTTTTCCGCCAGTCGTCACGGAAACATTATTCTCATGAGTTATCTCCTCATATACATCAAAGAAACCGGAACTTGCATCAGTATAACGTTTATTGTCATAAGGTTTATTAAAGGCAGCGCTGACAGAAGACTGTCTTCCGCCTGTTACAGTTGTATCAGCCTCATTTACTGTAAAGCCGAATGAATTATTATATACATATCCGTCCTTAAACTTATCATCGATCTGACCGTTGATCTGACCGGTTACAGTTGATGATGCAGCATCTATCAGATCATCACCTGAAACGGATGAATTATAAACGCTCTTTTTCATAAGGTTAGAAATAAGACCTGATGCATTGGACTTTGAAGCTTTCTCAGATACATTTGATCCGTCTTTTACGGTTAAAATGTCTGTATCATACATGACGAACTTGCCAAGACCGGTCTCGGGCTGGTTCGATGCATATGTACCTGAAATGTAGGTGCTTACTTCAGGTGAGATATCATATACTTTCCCTTCTGCATCGGGAGTTTTGGAATATTTCTCTGCATCCGAATAAGCTGGTACATTTCCTACCGGATCAGCAGAACCATCTGCCGGCCGGCATAAACCTATACCATCAGAAATATAGATCATGTCATAGTCAGAGAGATTCAGAGACTGACCTGTCTGGGAATTGTCAAACTTTGAAATTAAGACATCAGGTGCCGCCACGGAATCAATTTTTACAGACTTCGCTCTTTTCGATAGAAGAGCCTTTAGAGCGGACTCTTTATCACTGTCACTTGCAGAACTTACATCACTCTCGTCATAATTCATGACATAGCGGAGGAACCAGTTATTATTAGAATAACCGCCCTTATAATAAGTCGTATTAAAAGAAAGTGTATATAAATCTTTATCATCTGATCCGTCCGGATAAGTAATTCCGGAAAGAGAACAGTTTCCTTTTCCGGGACCTGCGTATGTGAGAGTCACTCCTTTAGTTTTATTTATATCATTAACAGCCAGATAAGACTGCTCGTCTTTATCTGCCTTAATTATGTCACCGTCAGAGCAGTACCAGTCAGAGAGAGTAACACTGCCTTTATCAACTGCAGCCTTAAAGTCCTTGCCAGTCATGACAGTAGTATTATCAAGTTTAATAAGTGAAGCATAAGTATAGTCATGATCGAAACCGGTTGACGACACATCCGTGTATGACCACTCGGCATCCTTAACGTCACTTCGCTTTCTGAAAAAAATATTTGAAAGTGATTTAGGGTCAAGTTCACTTAATTCAGAAGGAGAATATTCCTTCATGTTACTTTCATCTGCTTTATAAAAAAGATATTTCTTGAGATCACCATTTAAGATATCCTCACTTGCCTTCACGAATTCAGTAATATCCTGCCTGTAGGATCCTTCCGTATCAATGGAGAAAGATGACGGAGGCGCAATCCAGTCTCCGTTTTCTTTCTCATCAACCGATTTTACTTCTGCCTTTACAGACTCATTCACACTGAGAGGCTTGTAGCCCTCCTTATCTTTTACATTAGGATCATCGTACTCCCAGGGATATTCCTCTTTATAATAGGTCTTTCCACCATTATTATCTTTTTCAACATAATTTGCGGTCAGAGGATATTCATCAACTTTTGCGTCAGACCTGTCAGACATAATACCAAGGCTTACAAGAGAAGTAAGATAGTTGTTCGCCCACTTTTCCCTTAATGATTTTCCTGACACTTTATTTTCCGGATTCTTTATCGAAGTGAGGACAGACTCGAAATTTACGCCTTCCTGTCCTTCCACCAGATACCCCAGCTCACCGGAATACATAGGCAAGGTACTATCCTTTACATTCTTCTCCGGAACGATCTCAAGTATATTTATTACAGACTTATTTGCAGAATTTGCCATCTGACTCTTGAGTGAATCAATATGAGGAAGAGATGAAGCCTTTACTATCTTTACTCCGCCATTTACCGACCCATTCTGTCCTGTGATCAGTCCGAGACTTGTCGCACCAACCAGAACAAGCGCGAGAATTCCCGCGCCTTTTAGCATATTATTATTCTTTCGACCAATTTTCTTCTGCGACCTTGCAGGAGATGCGGCGGCCTTTTTTCCGCTATTGAATCTAATAAAATTACGACCCTTCATCTTCGCTCTCCTCCTTAGTTCGTTAATGCCGTATTCAGTGTCGCAGCATCAGCTGCGCCCTTTACATTATTTCTGAATGAAACTGTTTCCTTGCCTTCATAATACCTGCCGGAGTCTCTTAAAGTCATCTTTATTTTCAGGTTCCTCATTTGCTCAGAAGAAGCCGGAGCAGAAGACGAACTGGACTTAAGCACCGGGTCTGTTTCAGCCTTCAATGCCGATACCCCGCTCACAAGCACATGATTTCCGGTAATGGCATTATTCTCAAGATCCTTTACCATATTTTCATCTATGAGATTGTATGTGCCTACAGCGTACAAAATCTTACTGTGCCTGTAATTACTGTCCTTACTATAGTAATAAATATAGGCATCATACTTACCCGAACCGTCGGTATTCTTGTCGATCAGTATCAGGTCCTTCATATCGCCGCTTGCATCATTTATCACCAGCAAACCGCAGTCGGTATTAATTGCCTCCTCGTTGATATGTGAAAAAGCAGTCTGAGCTCTCATGTCCAGGTTTACCCTCGCCGTGATGTTGCCGGATGTAGTGGAACCCGATATCATGAGAATCATAGCGCCCAGAATGACAAAAGTCAGTATCGCCATACCGACGATCAGCTCTATAAGAGTCATGCCTCGGCTGTCAGTATTAAGTTTTCTGATCTTCTTCCGGATATCCATATATAACTCCTGCATAAAAATATGACGCCTCAGGTAGAACCATAAGAAATATTGCCCGTCAGCGGATCTATGGTCACTGCGTACCGGTTGCTGCCGGAGAAAATTATTTTTGCATCAGCTGTGTTAGAATAATTTGAAAGCGATGCATCCGTCATATCAGACGGCAATGTTACCGTTCCGTCAGCTTCAATCTTATAAGGACTGCCGAGGGCAAAACCTTTAAGCGAACCGTTTGACCGGTTAAAAGAGACATACAGCATCTTGTCTTCAGATAAATCGCCCTTCAAATCAGCTCCGCTGATAGACGGCTTCCCTTCAAAACTGCCTTTCACTTTAATATTGCAGAGGGTATCAGTCTCAATTACCTTATTATTAAGGATATAGGAGGCCGTAGCCTTGCCGTTCGAGTCATTATAAAAGGCAACAAAGGTTTTCGTTCCGGATCTTGCCATTGCATTGATCCTGCATCTGTCTAAAACGGCCTGACAGGACTTGGCTGACTTCCTTGAATTTGCCGAAAACACTATGTTCAGAGATAGGATCATTCCTGTGGATACGATTGCCAGAATCGCGACAGTCACAATCAGCTCTATCAAAGTGAAGCCTGAATTTTTAGAATGTCTCTTTACCATACCGTCAATCCTTGTTCTTCTTCCAGTTCTGATAAGTTACAAGATCAGCAGATGTCCAGTCACCTGAAGTATCATATACGCTGGTACCGCCCTTCCAGATACCCTGTCCAAAGTTCTGGAGGAGGGTTACATGGGTCCAGCCCATTGAATCATCATTAAAAACATCAAATTTAAAATCAGAATTTGCATAGATCTTGCCGGTGCACATGATAAGTCCGTGTCGTACATCATGGTTATCAATATAGACATTACCATCAACAATAAAGATGTGCTGCTTATCGCTCCCATGCATAGTATAATCACCCTTTGCGACAATGAGAGAATAATTTGACTGAGAATAATAGCTTAATTCCCTGTAAGTACAGCGTCTGCCGTGCTCACTTTGAGTCTGGATAGCAGATATAGGAACCTCTATCTTATTTCCTTTTGCATCGACAGCATCCACTTGGATATTTCCGTCTCTGTAATTTGTTCCGTCAGAGAACTTATACTTACTGCTTCCGTCCGGATCCAGAAGGGCATTGAGCCTGTCAATGTCGATATAGTAATTAAAAGGCGTAGTATCCTCGACAGTCTTTGTCGTCATGCTGTTGGAATAAAGGTCATAGGTCGTCGAGAGATTTTTAAATGTATCAGGTGACGTAAGCGGAGTCTTATTATTGGGGTCTGCTGCCTTCTGATCTGATGACTGCCCTACTGCGAGATCAGATCCGGTATATTCAAGACTGGTACCCGCAGTATCCATAACAGTCGTTGAACCAGTGTTAGTTTCAAGATTCACATATTGAGAGATGTAGTCAGATATCTTTGAACCGTTTGATTCAAAGAGAGACTTGAAATACTTATTAGCGTCAGCTCTCGTAGGAAAATCCATAAAAGCATAGAGAACATACTGACTCTGTCCGTTCACGGGATAAGCCAGGACCTTGATGTTGGACTTATCCGTGATCCCGCAATTATATATAAGTTCAGATGAACCGTCAGGTTTCAGATTATTTTTAATAGCATCCTTCAAGGAATCAATATATGCTGCAAGAGACATGGAGGTGGTACCATTTACTACAGAAATTTTGCCATCAGCACCGGTACTTGTATTCACAACAGCCGGGTTTGTATATGGATCTCCCATAAGATCCGAAGGAATAAGATAGCAAAGCTGCTCGTTCCTTGCCGTGATAGAAGAACCCATTCCGACTTCATTCGAGCTGAGAGTATTTTTCTTATTAAGCTCTACGAAAGACCTGCCTGCAAGCGTCAGATTCTTTAAGTCGGTAAGATCAAGTTTCGACTTATCTCCTTTCGAGGTGGAACTGAAAAGGATAGATGATGACGAACCTGCCTTTGCATCTGTTGGTTTCGAAACATTATCCTCGCTGCCGAATCCTGTATATGATCCTGAAAGCTTTACCTTAGCATTTCTTCCTATATCAAGGTCATCAGCCACATAGACTTTTGAGGAATCGGATTTCTCCATATTAAATGATGAACCGGCGACATTTATGTCATGAGCCCAGAGAGTAGAACCGTTATTCATAGTAAGACCGGGATCGGGCTCAGAATTACCAATAATACTGTTATTCTCATATTTCATCCTGCCAAAAAGATTTACAGAACCGGTCGTGGTACCTTCAACCGTTCCGTCTGAGCGGAATTCCTTGGTCTGACCTACGATCAGAGATTCGCCACTGTTTATAACAAGTGAACCTTTAGCATCACCCTGATTCTGCCTTCCTATATTCACTTCACCTGTGTACATATGTCCATCGATCTCGCAGGGAGAAGGACTCTGTATATTCAGCCCCTTGTCAGCGACAATAACGTATTCATTAAGATTTGCGTCATTAAGTGAACTCATGGAACCGGTATCCGGCATAGCAAGAGATATATCAGATGTGATATTGGTCTCGTACCCCTTATTGATAAATTTAAGATGGATGCCCTTCAATACAATATTTCCGTCATCATCCTCTGTGGCTTGACCCCAGCCCGAGCCTGATGAACCTGGATTAACAGAAGTCAGTTCATAGCTAGCTCCGGAAACCTTCTTTCCGAGGAAACTATTAAGGACATCGATATTATAGTCTGATACTCTGTCGCTTGCAGTATTGAAAAGATTCTGATTCTTCATGCCGGTCGCGGTATTTACATTCTTTGACCAGTTGTGAAGAGCATTAAGATACTCATTCTTGAATAAATCAGCAGGACTTCCGTTCGAATAATTCTTCAGTACATAATCGTATCCTTCTCCTACAGCGTCAGACACAGCTTCCTGAAGACCTGCTCTGATCTGATCCATACCTGCATCGGCACTGTCGAAATTGGTATTGGATCTTCTCTCTGAAGACCTTACATAGTAGGAGGAAAGGACTGCATAGAGAAGCGTTGTGGCGAGAAGGATTATGAAAAACGAAGTGACAAGAACTACTACCATTCCGCTTCCGCTATGATCTTTCAGCGCTTTTTTCAGTCTCAAAAAGGACATAAAAACGACCTCCCTGCAAAAAACAAACAGTTACATCAATAGAGTCTCATACCATTCAGGGTATAAAGAGGCTTAGCCGTGGATTTATCAGCATTCTTCTTATAAATCTTTACAGTCACGTCAAATATCCTGTCACTGTCTACAGTACGAACTATTGAAGACTTGGACATATCCTCGGAGAAATAAGTATTATACTGATCGTACTTCATCACCTGGAAAGTACCGTGAAGAAGACTCGATGAATCAGAGGACCTTTGGGTAAGATCTCTGTTGATATTTGTATTTATGGACATATTGTAGTCAGAAGACGTAACAGTAGTCCCGGAAGATTTCTTCTCATAGAGGAAGATATCGGCACTGTAACCCAGTTCCTTAAGCTTCTGATTAGTATCATCCTTATCGGTCCTCTGCTTTACGAATGTGACGGTACCCTTCATATTCTGGGAATTATCTACGATAAGGAGATCCTTAACGGCAGGTCTCTTTGCGGTAGTACCAGGATCTGTATCATTCTTCTTCATCCTGTGATAAGTACCGAATCCCGGAGTCCCGTTATAATACGGCGGGAAAAGTACATACAGATAAAAGGGATCATTCGGATCATAGTCTATCTCTTTTGAAGACAGATTCGCCACAAGATAATTAGATTGGAGATCATCATCATTGAGATCTGTAACAGTGGCCTGAGACTTATCTCCATCCTTATATACAGTCTTCTTCTTCGTCACTGAATCAACGACATAAAGATCACTGCCCTGCTTGTATTCAAAGGAATAATATATATGCAGCTTCGGAGTAAACGTCTTCGGAAGCTTTGTAGAGGAATCAAGGTCATTCACAGTAAAATCCAGGACAATGACCCTGGCTCTCTTTGTAATTGTACCGCCATTATTTACTATCACCTCTTCCGGCAGCTTGTCATAATCCTTATCGACAGCTTCCATATTGATAACGTTCTGGAAATTGGTCTTGGCAGTCAGATACTTGTCATTTATCTTGCTGCTTCCGTCCTTCAGGTCAGAACCGTTAGGATCCAGAGTCACTTCAGCGTCAAAAGCCTGTGATCCTTCCTTGATATCAGGAATGTTTAGAACCAGCTTTCCATTTCCGTAAGAAGTAAACGTAGTACCGGATGTAAAAGCATTTTTAAGAGTCGAATTGAATTTAGTCGCCGCACCGGTGGAGATATCCGAATTCTTATTCTTCATGATCTCCTTCATAAAGAGGTCGTCACTCTTCATGGACTGAACTGTTTCCATGACTCCCTGGGCACAGAGTGTCTGCTTGCCCTTCTGATGAGACTTCAGCTGGAGCTTTCCGGAAAAAATGAACATATTTACAAGAGGAGTCACTATGAGAGCCAATATCACTATCGCTATAAGAAGCTCCACTAAAGAGAAGCCTCTTCTGTCACCTCTTAAATTTTTAAAGCAATATAATCTCTTCATATTAACTCCATGTAAAATCACTGTGCAGTAGACGCACCGAACAGATTTGATACTCCGTAGCTTGTGGAAGGAAGCTCTGTCACATACGGCTGTGCATCCTTGTAATTCAGATAGAATTTATTCAGAGCAATGGTTCCTGAGAGTCCCTGCTTCTCAGCGTCGTATGACACCTGAAGCGAATCCACACCGGTAAGATATGTGGAATGCTTGTAGATCTCATCGAGAAGCTGCTTCATCTTCGGATAATCCATTGAAATCGTGATATTCGACTTCTTCTCATAGGCTGTCATCTTGACTGCCTTTTTAGGATTATCGATATTATCAGCTGTTACGCCGTTAAATTCATTTACTGCCACAGGATCTGCAAAAGAAATGGCGCTTGCAGTGATCTGAAGCTTCTTCTCAAGACCTGTCGTATAGAGGATCTCATCCTCAGGCTCAATGTCTGACGGAAGCTTCTTTAGTACGGCGGAGATATCTTCCTTCGCTGAAGAAATCTTCTTCTTGTATTTTGCTTCATTCGCCGCATATCCCTCGTACTCGGTCAGCTTGGGCTGGAGGGCTGTGATCTGCTGCTCCACCTCATCCTTTTTGGAAGCGATCTTCGAATATCCGAGGAAATAACAAAGAACAAATACAATCACGCCTCCGACAATAATAAGAACTTTAATCAACTTGTTTGAAATCGAAATCTTCATGTCATTCACCTCTTACTGAGCGTTCGTTGTAGTCTCGGAGGACGCTGCCTGCTTTGGATTAGGATCGTTCTTGTCAGGGATTCCGTCACCGTCTGAATCCTTCTCAGCGGGATATTTGCAGTCAACAGAGAAAGTACATGCGGAAGTGCCTGACTCCGTCGTGCTCTGTGTCACGCCTGATACCGAAATAACATCGAATGATTCAAAATTACGGAGCTGATCAATTACGACCGCGGCCGTATCCTTGTCAGGAACAGTCACGTCAAGGTTCATATCTGACTGGGTAAAGGAAGCGGAACCTACAAGTATGGATGAGGGCATTTTCGCCTCAAGTTCTGCAAGCACCGCGTTAAGGTCAGCATTCTTGCCCTTGGCCAGATCTTTGACTACATCTATATTTTTCTGGTTGGCAGTATATGTGACATAAGCATCGTAGGTATCCTTTGCAGGCTGGAGAGTCTTTATCCTCGCCTGCATCTGACTTAGCTTGTCCTGCGAAGCTTTAAGCTGCATGGAGCCTACTCCGATCAGAGCAATTCCCGCAACAGCGCATACGCCTGCAATTATTATCGGGAATGTAAGGCTCTTGCTTCCCTCGGCAGAACCGTGAAGCTGGAGGGAAGTAGCAGCCTGCTGCTGTCTCACAGCATCCGGCATGAAATCGACCGGAGCCATCGAAGAACCTATGCAGGCAATATAAGCTGACGCATCGGCTCTCGAATTGGTAAGACCTGAAAGCTCAGGCAGCTCATCAAGAAACATTACAGGTATAGTCGTCATCTTTTTTAGATGATCAAAAATAAGCGGTGTCCGGCAGCCTGAACCCAGAAGGACGATCCTGTCAGCCTCGACATTGTAACGGGCTCTTAAGAGATCCACAATACGGGAAACCGGTGTAAGGAATCTCTCAACGTCATCATTTATCTTCTCAACAGCTGTCGATGGCAGAGCCTCGATCTTTTCCGGAGTAAGCTCGTTTATAACTCTTGAATATTCCGTATTCGGAAGATCGAGCTCTCTCATGTAATTTTCGATGACAACGTCACCGCCCTGCTTGAAAGGACGCTGCATTAAATATTCGCCGCCGGACAGAGCCGTGACCTCTGTATGCTGCTCAGTGATATTTACATAAATCGTAACACCGCTGTCCTTCAGAGCACGGAGCGACTGATATATTGAATTGAGCGACGTGTCGATCGCAAGAATACGAAGCGAGCATCTCTCGGCGACCTCGGCGAAGGAATTCAGTATCTCCTTCGGTATGATCTGAACCAAGAGCCTGTGACCCTTCTGGTCTCCTGTCTGCTCACCGACCTTCGTATATGTGATGTCGTAGTCTTCGATCTTGTCGACAGGGAAATAATCATGAGCATTCTCATGAACCATCTGGCGAACCACATTTTCCTTGACCGGCGGCGTGATGACCTCACGGCTGGCAAGTCTCGATGTAGTAACGGTGAATATGACATTTTTCATATTCTGGAGGTTATGCTTCCTGATCTCGCTCACGAGCTCATTTGCATAACGACCGCTGTCTATTACAGCACCGTCCTTTACAGTTCCCGGCGGAGTCAGAAAAGAGAAAGTATCCTCGATCTGATAACCTCTGCCGCGCTTTACGATGTGGCATACCTCGGTGATTCTCTCACCTGCCTGGATATTGAGCGTCTGTGATGCCATGTTTTACTCCTTCATATCCCCTAGAATCTACAGTAACATTTTTATTGAATGAAAAAATATCTCCACTCATTATTGATTGCATGCCATGACAAGAAATGAAGTCAGACAAACAATGTGATCAAAAAAACAATAACCCGGCTGATGCAAAAGTAAAAAATCAGCCTGTAAACAGCTACATATTCCATTAACCATAATATATTCCAATAAACATAATATATTCCAATAAACATATTATTTATAAGAATACAATAAACTTCAATGTTTATAAGAAAAGCATAACTGCATTATAAACTAATTATAAAAAATATACAATTTCTATATAAAAAATTCTATATAGATATGAAAAATATCTATATTATTGAAAGTTTAATAACATGAATTTGTCATCCAAAATCATCAAAAGTACTATCTCCAGCGATCAGCCTATAATCCAAGCAATCCGAGATAGGTATTTATCATATCATTCCCAAAGAAGAAGGCTATGGCTATCCCGGCGCTTAAGTATGGTCCGAGAGCAAGCTTCCTTCCGGCATGAAAGACTGCCATCCTGATTATATGGATAACTGATCCAAGTATGCATCCTATAAGAAATGCAAGAATAATGCATTTCCACCCGAGCAATAATCCTGCCGCAGCCATCAGCTTTATATCGCCGCCTCCGACTCCGCCGCCTCCTGTCAGTATATATACTATAAGAAGAAATCCCGAAACTGCCACTGCTCCGATAAGATACTCCAGTATATGCGGCCAGGAAAAAATGAGTCTTGCTATGCCTATTGCAAATATCGCAATATTAAAAGAAAGAGGTATCTCCATAGTCCTTGCATCTACTATGGATATACATACCAGTACAGAGAGAAGGGCTGCTCCCATGAAAAACTCAGGCGTCATACCGAATCTCCGGAAAGACAGGCACCAGAGGACTCCGTTCAATGTCTCTATAAGAGGATACTGGGGAGAGATCTTTTCTCCGCAGGATCTGCATCTGCCTTTCTGGAAAATGTAGCTGAATACCGGTATCAGCTCGTACCAGGATAGCTTATGTCCGCATGTCATGCAGTGAGACTGCCCTCTTACTATGCTCTCATGCTTCGGAACCCGGAATATCAATACATTTAAAAAACTTCCGAATACTATTCCATAGATAAATACGATTATATAAATAATTAAGTCCATCTCAGTTTCCGGAAAATCACCCTCCCATAAATTTATCAGTTCATCATTCATCGCCTCACCGGGGATGTGAGGCGATGGTCATAAACTGAATATCAGTTACTGAAACTGCCGGTAGTGGAATAATCAGTGCCTGTCACGGATACCGTGATGGTGTACTTGGACGATCCGGATTCATGCTTACCGTTATTTATAAGACGGATATCATCAAATTTCGAATCAGTCTCACGAAGTTCCTTAGTAAAATCATCAGTAAATCCTGAAAGATTAGGAGCTGTATTATATGAAACTTCTATCCTACCATCAGAAGATCCTGACAGAACTTCCTTATCTTCTTCCAGAGTATAGGTGACAGCAGAATTGACTTCATTAATAAGAGTCTCCATCTGATTCCTGTCGCGGTTCCATCTGGATTTTTCCACATACCTGACGTAGTTCGGCACAAGGATGGCAGTCAAAATGGCAATAATCGCGATAACAATTATTAACTCCACAAGGGTGAAACCCTTGTTGGATAATTTTTGTTTTTTAGATAAGAATACTGTCATAATGCCTCTTCAGTATAAGCGAAGCTAAAACTCATGGATTAGCATTACTTTCTGCACCCCATGCACCAGTTACATCTATATCATCGCCATTTACCTTTATGGTAATTGTATATTTAGACGAATTAGTATTATGTTTTCCATTATTCTTAAGTTTTAATGTAGATGCAACTCCATAAGTAGTTCCAGTTTTTGTAAACTGCTTATCAGTCTTTGATAAAGCCTCCAACATATCATCCGTCAAATTGCTAGTAGTAGCATTTGCAGTTTTATTAACTACAATCGTTCCTTCTGTGTGACCAGTTGTTAGAACATCCTTACCTGCTTCTAATGTTTCAGTAGCTGCAGTGTTAACTTCACCCATCAGTGTTTCCATCTGGTTCTGATCGTTGTTCCATCTGGACTTCTCTACGTAACGAACGTAGTTAGGTACCAGGATAGCGATCAGGATCGCGATGATCGCGATAACGATGATCAGCTCGACCAGTGTGAAACCTTTGTTTTCCTTTTTCCAGAATTTCCGGAGTGCTTTCTTTGCCATAATCATAATCTCCTTTTCTTTTTAATACATTTACAGTATCTATCTTGCACGGCGGGTCTTCCCCTTGACCTGCCAGAGTGCACAATTTAAAGTTTATCAAGTCCCTGGTACATAGCCGCCATAGGCGATATAACTGCGAGGACTATCGTTCCTACGACTAATGCCAGGATGATGATTATCAAGGGCTCAAGGAGGGCCATGATCTGCTGGGTCGTCTCCTCGACTTCCTCGTCGTAGTAGTCGGCGAGCTTTGTCAGCATGCCATCTATATTACCTGTATCCTCTCCTATTCCTATCATATGATATACGAGAGGAGGAAACTGTCCTGATGACTTTATGGGACTTGAAAGATTCGAACCCATGGATACGGCGTCCTTTGCTCCCAGAACAGCATCCTTGAAGAGCTTGTTTTTCATAGTTCCTGCCGTAATCGTAAGAGCATCTATCATAGGTATGCCGGCTCCGAGGAGGGTCGACAAGGTCCTTGAAAAGCTGGCGGAATGTTCCTTTATGGTCAGCTTTCCGAAGACCGGCATCTTCACCTGGAATTTAGCGAAGGCTCCGGCGGATGAATTGCCGTTTTTAAGCCGGAGTATCAAAACCACTATGCCTCCAATTACAGCAGCATGTATATACCAGTAGGTCTGGATATTTTTGGAATATCCGAGAACGAACTTTGTAATAGCCGGAAGTTTGGTATCAAGACTTGAGAGCACGTCCTTGAAAGTAGGTACGACCTTTACCAAAAGGACTATAACAACTATAATCGTTACGACCACGAGGACTATAGGATAGATCATAGCCTTCTTTACGAGGTTTTCCAGTTTGTGCTGTTTCTCGAACTGCTCCCCCATTCTCTTAAAAGAATTGGAAAGGGAACCTGAAGACTCTCCGGCTCTCGTCATGGTGACGAAGATATGATTGAATACCTTCGGATATTTTGTCATGGCATCGGCGAAGGACGAACCTTTCTCGATCTGCTGACGGCAGCCTACTATAGCGCTTTTCAGCATAGGATTCTCTGTCTGCTCTCCCAGCATAGCGAGTGCCGAGAGCACCGGGACGCCGGCGTCGACGATCGAGACGAACTGACGGCAGAAGACCGACATATCTCTGGACGTCGGTTTCTTTTCCATGAAGGTCAAGGAAACGTTTGAATTAAGAGCAGTCTGTCCGTTCACGGATATGACCGTATTCCCTTTCTCGCGGAGCATTGCTCTTGCGGATTCTTCGGTCTCTGCCTCGATGGAACCTTTCTTTTCCTTGCCGTCCTGCGTAAATACAACGTAGTTAAAGCTTTCCACTGATTAATCTCCCATCAATTATTCATAAGCCTTGCCGCTTGCGAACTTCCGTTCCTGAGCGACCCTGTCTCTTGCGTACTGGATGGCGGTCTCTTTTGTGATGATGTTCTTCCTGTAGAGGTCTATAAGGTCATCATCCATAGTCTTCATTCCCGCCGCCTTGTTGGTCTGGATGACCGTAGTGATCTGATAGGTCTTTCCTTCTCTGATGTAGTTCCTTATGGCTGAGTTTGAAAGCATTACTTCGTATGCTGCTACTCTGCCCTTGCCCTCTGCTCTCGGAAGTAGCTGCTCAGCGACTACGCAGATAAGTATGTCAGCGAGCTGGGTCCTGATCTGCTCCTGCTGATGGGGAGGAAATACATCAATAATACGGTTTACAGTGTCTACAGCGCTTACTGTATGGAGGGTGGAGAATACGAGGTGACCGGTCTCAGCTGCGGTTGCGGCGATCGAGATGGTCTCAAGGTCTCTCATCTCTCCTATAAGTATAACGTCCGGATCCTCACGGAGAGCCGCGCGGAGGGCGTTTGCGTATGACTTCGTATCAGGTCCTATCTCACGCTGATGGACTATGCAGGACTTGTTCCTGTGGAGGTATTCTATAGGATCCTCCAGCGTGATGATATGGTGGTGATAACGCTCGTTTACTACATCTATAAGAGAGGCAAGACTTGTGGACTTTCCTGAACCGGTAGGTCCGGTAAAGAGAACCATGCCTCTTTTCTTGTCACACATGCTGACTACGGAATCCGGGATCCCCAGAGTCTCCGGAGAGGGGATCGTGGGATTTAAAAGTCTCGTGGCTATGGCGTAGGACCCTCTCTGCCTGTAGATATTTACACGGAGTCTGGCAACGCCGGGTATGGAATACGGCATATCGAGCTCGCCCATGGTCTGGAGAGTCTTCATGCTCTCGGGATCCACTATGTGGCTCACTATATGGTCTATGTTTTCGGGGAGATATATCTCGCCGGTATCAAGTATCGGTATGATGTCTCCGTCGATTCTCGCCATGGGAGGAGATCCGGCTCCGAGGTGGACGTCGGATGCTCTCTTGTCCCTGGCTATTCTGAGAAGCTCTTCAAAATCCTCTATAAGCATTGCAATTCCCCTTAATCTAGTCACGAACCTGTCGCACTGCTTGTGTCATCAACCATACCTACCAGGCCGGATGACTGCTGCTTCTTCACTTCCTCGATCTCCTCCTCTTTCTTTTCGGAGAAGTCATCCATTGTGATCTTCAGCATCTCTGATACCGTGGTAGTGCCTTGAATAATAAGCTCGGCCGCGTTCTCTCTCAAGGTACGCAGACCGTTTTTCTTTGCTTCTGCTTCTATGACCTCGGTGCCCTCGTTCTTCGCTATGATGTCTCTGAGGTGCTCAGTGACCTCCATGACTTCGTACACACCGATTCGTCCGTAATAACCTGTGCCCTTGCAGGCTTCACATCCTACCGGACAGCCTACCCAGAGACCGGGCACCTTGATATCTGTCTCGGCTACCGCGACCGGCACCCCATCGTCTCCGACAGCCGTGCCTCTCGATGACTCCTCAGGCACCCGTCCTCCCGGAACGTTTGCGAATCTCGCTCCTTTGGGAAGGGTGGTAGTCATCTGACTGTCATCGCCTATGCCGAGCTCCAGAAGTTCCAGCTTTGAAGCTCTCTGGAATCTCATGCATTCCTTGCAAAGTCTCCTGACCAGTCGCTGGGCTATGATACCTGTAAGCGAATCAGCGAGGAGGTAGGGGGCTATTCCCATATCTATAAGTCTCGTGACCGATGCGGCGGCACTATTGGTATGGAGGGTGGATACGACCAGGTGTCCGGTAATGGATGCCTGGACAGCTATTTCCGCCGTCTCCTGGTCACGGATCTCTCCGACCATTATGATATCAGGATCCTGACGGAGAAATGAACGAAGAGCCGCGGCGAATGTAAGTCCCGCCTTGACATTGACCTGTACCTGATTTATGCCCGGTATATTGGCCTCGACAGGATCCTCGACCGTCATGATATTTACTTCCGGAGTATTAAGCTCGGAAAGCGCTGTGTATAATGTAGTGGATTTTCCTGATCCGGTAGGTCCGGTAACAAGAATAATTCCGTTAGGCCTCTTTATTATGTGGTTGAAAAGCTTCATTTCGTGAGGCTGAAGTCCCAGGTCTTCCTTTGACTTCGAGAGGGTATTGGCCTCGGCAAGTCTCATAACCGTCTTCTCACCAAAGGATGTAGGAAGTATGGCTACACGGATATCGTATTCCTTATGGTCTACTATCATGGTAATACGACCGTCCTGAGGTTTTCTCTTTTCTGATATATCGAGTCCCGACATGATCTTGATACGGGTCGATAAACCGGGCAGGAAGGATATTGGCAGATCCTTCTGTCCCTGCTGCAGGACGCCGTCGATCCTGTAACGGACTCTGACGACTCGCTCCAGCGCATCTATATGTATATCGGAAGCTCTTGATCTGGCTGCCCGCTCGATGATGGTCCTCACCATCTTTACGATAGGGGCATCAGATAGGGCTTCTTCCTCTGCCTTCTTGGCATTGTTCTCGACTTCCTCGAATTTCTCTCTTTCCTTCGAATACTGCTCGGCGGCTTCCGCCGTCTCCTCAGAACCGAAGAATTTATCGAGAGCTGCCATGACCTGTGACTGAGGCGCGACTACCGGCTCGCAGATGCTGTTCGTGATCATCGATATAGAGTCGATGCCGTCATAGTCGAGAGGATCGGCCATAGCCACGGTAAGCGTATTATCCTTGTAGGCGATCGGTATACATACGAGCTTCCTCAGGACATCGCTCTTTACCATATTTACGACATCGGGATTCAACTCCATCTTTGACAGATCCACGACCTGCATGCGGAGCTGCTGTCCAATAGCCTCGGCAATCTTCCTGTCAGTGGTGGCTCCCATGTTGATGAGACATTCGCCAAGCTTTAAGTCCTTGCCGTTTTTCTCTTTCTGGGCTTTCTTATATTTTAGAGCCGCATCGAGCTGCTCTTCATTTATCGCGCCTCCCTCTATAAGAAGGTCGCCTATCCTTTTACCCATATAAAACAATCGCTCCCACTGAGTCAGCCGTCAGGCCTTGTCTATCAGTATCATACACTATCCTCAGGAAAATGGAAGAAAAATGTGAAAATTTTGTGTCCAAATTCCTTTCTAACGTATAATGACCTTATAATACATGTCTTCGGGGTCTTCTTGTGTAATATGACATACCTGAAATCCCTTTGGACTCAATTATTATGCAACAATGACAGAGATTTGTCAACCAATCTGTAAATACTTGTGAATTTATATTATATTTTCCGTCATAATGACCAAATACAATCCCGAAACCGGAATATAAAAGCCGTTTTCTAGTTCCCTTCGCCAAAAACCTTTTCAATGAGGCTGTTGTACTCTCTGTACTGAGGCAGGGAATCAAGTTCGGAAAGAGCTCTTAGTACGCTCCTATGGTACCAGGCATGGCTGGATTTATTCTTTTCATTAAAGCGGTCGAATATTTTGTCTCCGATCTTTTCATATTCTCTGGCGCTGGATCTCATATTGGAGAGCTTGTCAGCAAGCATTATTATTTTAGCATCGTAGGGTTCTGTCGCTATGCGGTCAAGGTTTTCCTGTTTTCTTATCCTCCAGGTCTCTGACTTTGGTCTGCCGGACCTCTTGTCCTCGGATTCGCATCTGACGAGGTCCGCTATCCTTTTCCCGAACTTTGAAAGGATCTCATCGTATGTAGTGTCCGTGTCCTCCAGAGTATCATGGAGAGCTCCTGCCGCCGCTATCTCAGGATCCTTTGTCATCCTGTCTGAAAGCATCATGACTTCTATGGGATGGCATATATACGGAAGATGAGATCCTTTCCTTATCTGCCCTTCATGTTTTACAGCTGCAAACTGAATTGCCTCCTCCATGATGCCGAAGCGCTCAATCGCTTTTTTCTCTGAGAGAAAATGCGGAAATATTGGTACAAGACCTGCCTTTATCAGCCCTTCAGTTAAATCGTTCTGGTCAGCCGGGCATATTTCTGCTCCCTGATCCAGGTCGAAATACATACATGAGGCGTCCTCTCCAGCAAAAAGAGGGCAGTCTCTACATAGAGCCGGAACATCTTTTGACATGGTTCTTGTGGCTCTGCAGTAGACTGCCTTCTGGTCTTTCCCATTATGTATTAAAAGCGAATAGGTGTATCTTTGATTTTTCTCGAATGTAATCATAAAAGCCCCCTTCTTTTTCACATCTTCCCGGGACAAAATGGAGAAAGCGGACAGATCCCGCAGTCAGGCTTAGCCGAGCGGCAGATCTCCCTGCCGAATCTTATGATCCATGAATTCCAGTCTATCCAGCGGTCTTTCGGGAGACATTCTTTCAGGTCAGATTCAACTTTTTCAGGATCCTTTGACTTTGTCAGTCCCAGACGGTATGACACTCTTTTAACATGGGTATCTACTACTATTGACGGAATCTTATAGATATGTCCGAGTATTACGCTCGCGGTCTTTCTCCCTACCCCCGGCAGAGTCAGGAGGTCTTCCATGCTGCCGGGCACTTCTCCTTTATATGTATCGACTATGCGGATGGCTGACGCGACTATGTTTTTTGCTTTCTGGCGCCAGAAGCCGACGGAATTTATCATTATCTCAACTTTTCTTATATCGGCAGATGCCATGGAATATACATCCGGATAGGCTTTAAAAAGTGCCGGCGTTACCAGATTCACTCTCTCGTCTGTGCACTGGGCCGAGAGGATGGTCGCGACGAGCAGCTGCCACGGGGTCTTATAATCAAGTGTAGGTATGAGGTCTGTGCTGTATCTCTTATCAAGGACAGATATGATCTCTGATACTCGCTCCGACTCGTCCATACTTTACCTCACGACCACGTTTCTCATTATTATCTCAAATCCCGCTATCCACTCTATCAAAGCGGCTATCACATATACATAGGTCTTCAGCTCGAAGCCAAAATTGTAGCCGCAGTAGATGCCGCCTATGGTCACGACTATGGATGCCACTATTATTATGGCGAGCATGAAGAGGACATTTATCCCTACAAGCCCGCAGGCGCATCCGGTGAAGAAGGTGTAGATGGTAGTCACGCAGATGATGCGGAGGTACTGCTTTGTCGTGATCTCGGTTCTTTTCTCGTCTACAAATTCTCTTTTTATGGCTTTTGAAATAAGCCTGATGCCGAGAAGTATAAATACTATGGATGCGATCAAGTAGCCTGCCCAACGGGCGTTTCCGAATACATTTTTCCTGGCTATCTGGAAAAAGGCAAGGTAGCCTCCATAGAAGAATATGAGCTGAAGCAAAGTCACGAGTACGGCCACTTTGAAAAGCGTCTTTGTCCTTACTTTCTGGAGCATGGCTCCCTGTATCTCCATAGAAGCGAATATGTCAAGGCTAATGCCCGCGATAATTAGAATATTTTCCAGCCAGTTCATCTTTGTCCCCGATATATAAATCTATTGATTACAATGTCACATACCGCGATATCGCGACATGGATGTGTCAGAAGAAACACATACCCGTCATGATTTCCGGTGATAGGCTCAAAAAGAGAGCTTCCACCCCGCTATATTAATTCAAAATGTATTTGATTATGAATAATCATTATTCTTATCATGTCAGAATCCTTATACATATCAGGTAATCTGTATAATTACCCTTATTATGCCCGGATTTTTGATACTAAGTATACAATTTTCTCATAATCAGATGTATCGGTTCATTTTTTTCCTCCGACCACTTCAAGCACAGAATGGGTGAAGAGGTAGATGAAGGTATCTACAAGCTCGTTCTCCGGTATCTTCATGCCGTCCATTATCCAGTCGATGACTATGTAGGTCATGGAGCCCGCGTAGAAGGAGGCTATTCTCTCCGGCGTGATCCATTCGTAGGGCGTCTTCTGCCGCTTCAGGTATGTCGAGAGATAGCGGAGGATCAGGTCTCTTATCGAATCGCAAAGTACTTCCTTGAAGGAATTCTGTCCTTCAAGCCTCACTGCCTGTCTGTAGAAGCTGCTGTCTGCTCTGATTGCTTTCATCGCGATAAGAACGCCTTCCCGAAGCATTCCGCTGTTTATCAGGGGCACCATGGGTTCTATAAGCTCTGTCCTTACGATCCATTCCAGAAGCTCGTATTTGTCCTGGAAGTGATTATAGAAGGTAGGTCTTATCACTCCTGCGCGGTCTGTTATTTCTTTTATTGTGATCTTGTCGATCGGACGCGTCTCCGACAGCTGCTTCAGGCTGTCCGCCAGCAGACGGTCGATCTCATTTCTGGATTTGGATTCCATAGATCATGTTCTCCGGTCTTTTATTCATCAAACTGCACAGTTACGAAGAAGCCCCGCGGCGTCTCCTCGATGTCTGTCACGCGGCCTTCGGTGGTGCCGGGCTTCAGACGTTCGAGCGTCTTATAATTCCCGGACATGGCGTACATATTGCCAAGTGTATAATAGTAGGAATTCGGAAGCTTCGATTCCTTTACCGGCAATACATCGCCGACCTTCAGAAGTCCTTCGCGCTCCATCTTGAATTCCATTTGTCTCAATCTATGTCACGTCCTTCCGTGTCGATGACAGTATCTTTGGCGGCGTATGATACTTTGCCGTGTACGAACATAGAGGACACGCCGTCATAGATCAGCATGACTCCGAGTATCATCATTATGAGGTTTCTCACAACTCCGGCGAGCGCTATTCCTGCTGCTCCCGCCACTACGGACAGTATGCCGAGCAGCATCAGAAGTCCCCAGTCATCCATGCCGATGGCTTTTCCATTTGCGGCCGCGCCGATGGTCGTCGCGCCGTGGACGATCAAGAGTATTGATATGACATAGGGAATGAATTTTGAAATCGGATCCGGATCAGCGAAAATCCAGATGCCAAAGACCAGGCATATCACTGCCATGGCAATCAGCATTGCATTCCTATCGCTGTCAATGAGCTCTTTAATAAGAGAGACGGCGCCGAATATCAGGATCAGGATACCGATGATTTTTGTAACTGTAACGGCGACGACGCCGGGCTTCATCACGAAAAAGACACCGAGCACTATTCCTATTATTGACGACATTGCTGAGCTTAAACGTAATTTTCTGATTGTATCACTCATAGCGCACCTCTATTCGTTAAATGCCGGTAAAGGCTGATGGTATTTTCCTTATTATTTTACGTTAGCGGGCGCGAGAATTCAAGACATGGAGAAATGACGGATCTTCCGGCATCAAGCATTTTACGAGCCAAGCTGATAACTTTTTCTTTCTTTTCTTTTATCATACAAAGCAAGAAGTCCGGCGGCAAAAAGAGTCAGGGCTTCGGTCACAGGCAGCGACGAAAACACTCCGTCAGTTCCGTAAACGCGAGACAGGATATATGCCATGGGAACAAGAATGAAGAAACCTCGCAGCGCCATGATCACCTGTGCTCTCCTGCCGAGGCCTCTCGCTATATATCCCATGGAAATAAAAATATTTATCCCCATAAATATCATTGCTGAAAAATATATCTTTATTCCGGGTACTGCTATGGCAGAAAGCTTCGCGCTGCCGCCCTTATTGAAAAGGCTCACTATATCAGACGCGAAGACCGATGACATACCATAGATCACGATCGACATTATTATTATAAGTACCAGGCCGGCTTTTCTTATTGTCAAAAATCCCGCCCTGTCATTCCTGGCAGCGGCTTCTGAAAAAACTGGCTGGGAGCCCTGAGCCACTCCGGTAAATATGGACTGGATCACTATATAGACATTCGCGATAACTCCGTAGGCCGCTACTCCGGTGTTGCCATCGGAATGAAGCATAAGGGTATTGAATACAAAAACGCTCACCCCGACAGCAAGCTCTGAGATCAGGCTCGGCGCACCGAGTGAAAACACTCTTATCAATGTTCCCCTCATCGGCTCAGCACCTATGACGTTTACAGGTTTCTCTTTACCCGGCTGATAAAGTTCGGTCTCATTCTCGGGGGAGTGGAAACTCTCTATGGCAAAGGAATTTTTATGACGGATAAAGTGAAATGACAAAATGATTATCCCGACCACCGGTGAAAATCCCGTAGCGAGCACGGCGCCTGTCATACCGAGATTTACCGGGAAAATCAGAATATAGTCGAATACTATGTTAAAAATAGTACCCGTAAGCATTGCCGCCATCGCAAGAGCCGGCTCTCCGTCATTTTTCACAAAGGCATTTAAGATATTATTTAAAATAAAGGCGGGCGAGAACAATAGCAAAACTCTTACGTATACCTTGCAAAGCGGGTAAACGCTTCCACGGGCTCCAAGCTGGGATGAAAGAAAGCCGGGAAGGAGAAGCCCCAGAATAAAAAGAAAAGCTGAAATAAGAGCGAATGCCCTTATCGTGACTGTATAGACCCGGTTCATATTCGGCTTGTCAGACTGGACTCTGAACACGGCGAACCTGGCCGCTCCTCCTATGCCAAGCATGAGACCGGCGCCGTTTATTATGTTATATACAGGTATTGCTATATTCAGCGCGGCGAGACCGTCTCTGCCTACGCCTTTGGCGATAAAAAAGGTGTCCGCGAGGATATAAAGAGACAAGCCTATCATGCTTAGAATATTCAGCGAAACGTAGTGCGCGAATTTTTTCAGATAATATCCGCCTGTGCGCATAAAAATCTCCCTACTCATATCATAATAATCGTTCCGAAAATTCCCCAGGCAAGTCCCATAAGTCCTCCGGCGACGACATCGTGGATATAGTGAAGTCCGCAGATGACCCGCAGTATGGCTATGAGCGCCGTTATAGCAATGAGTCCGGCTCCCACCGCCGGAAAGAAAACTATCCATGTGCCTGCTATCACCGCCGCCGAGAAGACATGGCGGCTGGGGAAGGAATGTTTTTTCGTGTCTTTCGGAATGACCGGCTCGAAATTGTATTTTTCATAAGGACGCTCCTCTCCCGCCAGGGCTCTGAATATGGAGACAAAAACGAAGCCGGTCAGGGGAACGACAAGGGATATTATACAACAGAAAAAACTGTTATGGTTATAAATAAAAAGGCATATATATAAAGATACCACGAGAACTGTCAGAATTTTATCAAAAATAAGGAACCTGCGGGGCGCACCACTGCGGTTCCTTATAGATGATGTAATGCTTCTTATAGTGTCTCCTGTCACGTCGTATCGCCTTTCATGCCGATGCAGTCGTTCATAGTCTTTTCCGCCATACGGCCGACGAAGGGGGATGACTTCACGCCCTCGTCAAAGAGCGACTTCATGGCGTCATCGTAATCTTCGTCAGCGTCATATCTTGCTATGAGATACATGAGGTAGCGGCGTTCGCTCACTTCCGGCTCATCCGGCAGAGTATCGTCGGTCTCCGGGCAGGCTCTTATGATCTTCTCCAGATCATAAGGCTTCTCGCTTCCGTCGCAGTCGAAAGAAAGAATCGGCTGAGCCAGTCCGGCGGCATAATAGAATTCATAATTGCCGACAAGGACTGACATACGGCGTCTTATCTTCTTGTCAACGCTCATCTCGGTAACGAGAGGTATCATAACTGGTCGAGCTCCATGAAAAACTGCTCTTCCACATCGTCAGGCTTCGTATGCATGGAAAAGGCCATCTCCTCGAATAATTTCCTGCCGACGGTCTCCAGCACTCTTTCATCAGATGACATGGTTTTCTTTCCTGCGGCTAGACGCTTCTGCTTGCGAAGATATGCGCTCTTTACGACTCCGGCGAGAGGAGCCGGATCGAATAATGCCACCTGCTCCTTGATCTTCTCCTGTCTGGCTCTCTCATTCTTCTCACGGATGACGCCGAGCTTATCTACATTATGGAGGATGTCTTCCATCTCATTACTCGGCTTTACATCGCGGACTCTGTGATTCTTGTCGTCAACGGGGGTCGTGATCTCTCCGCCTGAATGATATACAGGCTTCAGTCTGTAATATGACTTTTCTGATCCCCTTCCCTGCAGCGCCAGAACATCGATGCTTTCCACTCTGCACACCCCGGCGCTTTCGTGCATTACATAGTCGCCAACAGAATATTTACTCATAAAAATATATCACCATACCACTTTCATAAAACAAATGCAATACTTACACATTGGCATTATAACACATTTTTGTTGGTTAATCCATACAAAAATCCAAAAGCCAAGTAAGAGGAAAACCCGGCAGGTGTCAGAGTTTATTGTAAATGCCTTATTTTTACGCCTTTATAGCCTCTTTCTCAATTTTACGAAAGAGGGCCTTCAAAAGAGCCGGTGAGTGGATCAAAGCCTTCTCAAATGAGGAAATGGCGAGGGCTGAATTGAATCTGGGATCATTTAACAGATCGTTTTGCCTGTCATGGCTCTTGTCATTCTGCAGGTCTTCCCCGCGGTGCTCCATTTCAAAGAGGCAGACTGAGAATACCCGGAGCATATCCGTAAGGAGAAGAGGCAGAGCCACAGCCTTCAATAAATGACAGTCGTTGTAAGCCTCAGGGCAGGTTCTGATAAGAAGATACTGAAGATAGCAGGAGAAGATGTCAGGAGACATGAGACAAAACTTTTCTTTTTTTGATTCTGCCGGGATATTAGCTGTTTTTGATTCAGCCTTCTCATCTTCTTTTTCTGTAATAATCTTTCTGAATTTCTCCGCCATGAATTCATCCGCCATGGAATAAGGCACATTCCCGAACAGGATGCGGTATTCACGGAGAAGGTCGAAGAAAAATCTGTTTCCAAAGAAATAATGCCCGTAAGGAATGACATTCAGTATGCAGTCATTAAGGAAAGTCATGGGGAAGAATGTTACTTTACCATTACATTTATCACCCGTCTCCCGGTCGGCATTCTCTTTCCAGGTTACTTCAATAGACATTGCATCATCAATTTTATTTCTGACAAAAAGTGAGTGGACTTCCGCTGTGTAACCGTAAATGATTCTCTCCCGCTCAATAAGACTGCCACCGGCGTTTCTCAAAACATCAAGGATCTTCCTTCGGAATTCTAATACCAGAGTGGCTGTTTTATCTTTGCTGTCCATCCTTATATCACAGAAATCTGATAACTTTTCCTTGCAGCCTGGATTATTCTCTTTATCATTCGTATCTCCATCCGCGCAGCCCGGATCCATCTCCAAACAGGCAGACTCTTTACAGTCGCCATTCAATTCACTGGTACAGATAAATTCCGTCGCCCGCGCCGGATATTTTAAAAATAAACGTGCTGCTTCTATGCAGGAGAGTTCCGGCGTGATCTCTGTCCTCATGCCGATGGTCGTCCTTTTTCTCGGATAGACTCTGCATACATTTGGCATGAGGTCATTTTTCCCGCTTGCCTGAAGCGAGCACAGACCTCTCTTATGAAAGGGACAAGTCCCTAAAGGCATGATGATGTGGCTGCTCTTTCCTTTGGAAAAGGCGGCGTTCATTATCATGCCCTTCAGTCCCTTCTCGGATCTTATTTGTTTTCGCGTCCCGGGATCGACATTTACGGTCCAGCCTCCGCAGCAGGTGGACGGACAATCCGCCGCCAGACACTTGAAGTCCGGCAATAAAGAAGATATGTATTCGCTCATCAAAATCCTTTATTTACATGAAACAATTTCAAATATACAGTTAAGTTTTTTCAACTTTGTGCTAAAATATAATTTGTTATAGATCACTGATCAAAGTACTTATGACACTATCAATTATCAGTCATATAGTCCTTTAATAGTATAGCCGGGTCATGTCACTAATATTCGTTTTTGTACCGGTTCAAATGCGATATGACTTATCAGCCGGCCATAACCATATAATACCATAAACTTCGGTATAAGTATGAATTCAGGAGGTTTGACTTGACACTATTATCTTACGAGATATTTCAAACAATCATAGAACAGGGATCGTTCGCCAAAGCCGCTTCGCTTCTCCACCTCACCCCGTCAGCCATCAGCCATTCCATCTCGTCGATGGAGGAAGAGATCGGCTTCCCGATTTTCATCAGGAATAAAAACGGTGTCCAGCTGACTAGCGCCGGCGAGCAGATCAGCCCTTATCTTCAGAATATTGTAAAGGCCAACAACAGCCTTATGCAGACTGTATCACAGATGAAGGGTCTTCAGACGGGGTCCGTAAAACTCGGCTGCGTAAATTCCGTCTGCACAGCCTGGATCCCTTCGATCATGGAATCATTCAGTGAAAAGCACCCTCAGATCGACGTGGAGATCTATCAGGGCTCATATACCGATACCGTAAACTGGGTCAGAAACGGCGTCATAGATCTGGGCATAGTTTCGGACGCAGTTGACGAGGGACTGCCTTTCACACCGCTCTATGAAGACCCTCTGGTCTGCGTGACGCCTAAGGGATATTTTCCTGAAAATACCGAGTCAATAAGCCCGGAAGACATCAGAGACCAGCCATTTGTCATCCAGGATGACAGCTGCGACAAGGACGTTATCACGTTTCTGGACAAAAACAGCCTGTCGATACGTGCCAACTGTCATGTCCTTGATGATCAGTCAGCGGCTGCCATGGTCGAATGCGGCGCCGGCATCTCCATCATGCCGAAGATGGTCACGGACAATCAGATAAAGGAGATACAGATTTTCCCTCTCAACCCGCCGATCCACAGGACGCTCGGTATCATCACCCTGAATCCCGGATTTCTTTCCCCGGCAGCGTCGGCTATGGCTGATGAGATCAAATCGTACACAAAGAATTATCATAATTGAAATCAAATCGTACAAAAAAGAATTATCATGATTGAAATCAAATCGTACAAAAAAGAATTATCATAATTGAAATCAATGCTTGCAATGCAAGGAATATGTGGTTCTGCTGAAATACTAAAAAAGAGGTTAGATCAAATGACAAAAGCTCTTCTTCTGGATATGGACGGCACGGTCACCGACACGGAAAAATATTATAACAGCGCCTTTACTGAAGTCATGCATGAAATCGGCTACCCCGAATTCAAAAAAGAAGACGCTCTTATTCACCGGAGTTTGAATCACACCGATGCCAGAGCTTATTATAAGAAAAAGTACGGCGAGTCATTTGACTGGGACATGGTGCATGAACGGACAGGTCAGCTGGTAAAGGAATATTCAAAGAATTATGGGATCCAAGTAAAGAGTGGATTCTTTGAACTCATGGATTTCTGTAAAGAAAAGAAAATCAGAACTGCCATTGTCACGGCGACCGGAATGGCAGACGCAAAAATAAGGCTCGAAGCTGCCGGAGTGATCGATTTTTTCTCCGACATCATATCGGCTCATGATGTTAAAAGAGGAAAGCCCTACCCTGACCCTTATCTTTTTGCCCTTGAGACCCTCAAGCTATCCGCCGGGGACTGCATCACCGTGGAGGATTCGCCGAATGGGATCTATTCTTCCGTCGCTGCGGGAATAAGGACTATAATGGTACCGGATCTGAGCGAGCCGGATGATGAATTAAAGAAGGTGCTTTTTTCGGTATGCTCTGACCTTTCTGAAGTGAGGAGATACCTGAATTAAAAAATATTTTATACGCTTGATTTATATATGGAGGAATATATGGATTTTGCAACAACTGCAGACAATACATGGCTTATTCCGGTCAATTCGGAAAAACCGTCAAAACAGCTGCAAAATAGTAAAGATCTGCAAAAAAATTTTTATAATATTTCTTATCCTGCAAAGGAGAAGAAGTATAACACGATTGAATTATTCGCGGGCGCAGGGGGGCTGGCACTCGGAGTTGAAAATGCAGGCTTTAATACACTTGGCTTGATTGAATTTGACAAAGATGCATGTGATACTCTGAAAAAAAACCGTCCCGGCTGGAGGGTTATCTGCGATGACATTGCTAATATTTCCAAATTGAATCTGGAAGACTATTTTGGCATAAAGAAGTGTGAACTTGATCTTTTGTCAGGCGGTGCTCCATGTCAGGCTTTTTCTTATGCAGGAAAGCGGCTGGGACTTGAAGATGCTCGGGGAACTTTGTTTTATCACTATGCTGTTTTTCTTGAAAAACTTCAGCCAAAGATGTTCCTGTTTGAAAATGTCAGGGGACTTCTTACACATGATCATGGAAAAACGTATCAGACTATGCTGAATATTTTTGAGAACGCCGGATATGATATAAAGAAGCAGGTACTTAATGCCTGGGATCACGGCGTGGCACAAAAAAGAGAAAGGCTTATTACAATAGGGATTCGAAAGGATCTGAAAAACAAGATCTGTTTCAGATTCCCATCCAAACATACTTACAGACCTGTCCTCAGAGATATCCTGCAGGATGTGCCGAAAAGTCCCGGTGCCCAGTATAGCGAGAAGAAAAGGAAGCTGTTTGAACTGGTGCCTCCGGGTGGATACTGGAAGGATATTGATCCTGATCTTGCAAAAGAATATATGAAAAGCTGCTGGAATATGGAAGGCGGACGAACAGGAATACTCAGAAGACTGTCTATGGATGAACCTTCATTAACAGTATTGACCTCTCCTTCACAGAAACAGACCGAGAGATGTCATCCATTAGAGGCAAGACCGTTTACAGTAAGAGAAAATGCAAGATGCCAGAGTTTTCCGGACAGCTGGGAGTTCTGCGGAAGCCTGATGTCTCAGTACAGACAGGTTGGGAATGCTGTTCCTGTCAATCTGGCTTACGAAGTTGCAGACATGATATATGATGCACTGGAAGGAGAAAAATATGAGCTGGGGACTTGATTTTATTTCCGAAGAGGACTTTATAAACCATGTAAAGGATACCATTGATAAATACGGTGAAAAGCTTGAGTCATTCGATTTGGAACGGTTCAATAAGAATTTAATCGATCCGGTCAAGCTGATATTTGATAAAACTGTATATCAGACATCATGGGAAGAAATAATAGGAAATGAAATCTTCCGGCAGCGTGATAAATCAAATAACAATAACATAGGATATTTTCATCAGCGAATTTTTAAATATATGAAAAACTGCCATGTCCCGGACAATGGTACAGAAGGAGGATGGGATGTTATCTTTCATGTGCCTTCCGGCATTGCTCTTCCTGAAGGCGACATAGTCCATACAATCTATGTTGAGATGAAGAATAAACACAATACAATGAATTCATCAGCTGCCGGCAAAACTTACATAAAGATGCAGAGTCAGCTGCTGGACGATGATGACTGCGCATGTTTTCTCGTTGAAGCAATTGCAATGAAATCTCAAAATGAAGTCTGGGCAACTAAAGTTGACGGAAAAAATGTCTCCCACAGGAGAATACGCAGAGTCAGCCTTGATCAGTTCTATGCCCTTGTAACCGGTGAAGAAGATGCGTTTTACAAGATGTGCATGGTCCTTCCCGATGTTATAAAAAAGGTCGTTGATGATGGTGGCAAAGATATAAAGATACCGGACGATTCTGTTTTGCGTGAACTACACTTTATTGCCAATAAAATAGATGGCGGCAATAAGGATATGGCAATGGCTTTATCTGTATATTTGCTGGGGTTCTCTTCATATATCGGATTCTCCGATGTAGCAAGTCGGGTAATTGATAATTCTGACAAAGCTACACTGCAAAGAATTTATGATTATGTAAAAAAAATGGTCAGAACCTGAACCATGTCCCGGTCATTACAATAAAGCCATATTATAAAATGAGCGTCAAAATACCTTTTGACACTCATTTTTTTCTATAAACATGGATCATCTTCGTTGCAAGGATTCATTCGATAGTTGCCAAGAGATGTCACAGTGGTGGCTCACAAGTAGTGTTTTTCTGTTTGCTCGCACGCGCTTATTAGCGGCTCTCTGACACGACGAAAAACACAATGTTCGCCACCATCTGTGCATCTCATGGCTTCCATGAATCCTTGCAACGAAGATTCTCATTATTAATGTGGGAAGTTTTAGTGAGTAAATAAAATTTCAAATAAAATAATATTTACTTCCCCGGATAGATGATGGATGAATGGATGTCATATTCCGGCAGATTCTTTCTCGCATCGAGACCGGCGAGCTCCATCACGAAAAGCATCTTCACTACTGTGCCGCCAAGCTTTTCAACGAGCGACGCTGCAGCCTTCACGGTACCTCCGGTCGCGATCAGGTCATCTACGAGAACCACGCGGTCTCCGGGCTTGATGGAATCCTTATGCATCTCAATCGTAGCAGAACCATACTCAAGGTCGTAGGTAGCTGACACGGTATCGGCAGGAAGTTTTCTCGCCTTTCTTATAAGAATAAGGGGCTTATTAAGTTCGTAAGCCAGAGGAGAAGCAAATATAAATCCCCTCGACTCCGCACCGGCTATGGCATCGAATTCCAGACCCTGAAGAGCTGACAGCATATCGTCTATTGCCATCTTAAAGCCATCCGGATCTTTTAAGACTGTGGTTATATCCCGAAACATGATCCCCTTCTTCGGGAAATCAGGAATTGTGCGTACATAATCTTCCAGCTTCTTTTCCATTGATACACCTTCTTATTTGACACTCCAATTATTTTCTGGCAGCAAAGAGAGTTCCTGCTTTTCTTCCCTCCACTATGTCATAGAGACCGGACGGGGCGCGTCCGTTTATCACTATAGTGCTGATGCCGTTCGATGTGGCGAGGTCAGCAGCTTCGATCTTCGTCCTCATGCCGCCGGTTCCTCTCCTGCTTCCGGCTCCTCCGGCAAGATTATAAACCGAATCATCGATCTTATCTATTCTGTCGATCAGCTTTGCGTCCTTATAAAGGCGGGGATCCCTGTCATAGAATCCGTCAATGTCCGAAAGAATCACGAGAAGATCAGCCTGACAAAGCACGGCAACCACGGCAGAGAGCTTGTCGTTGTCTCCGAAAAGCCTGTCATCCGATTCGATTTCCGTGTAGCTGACGGAGTCGTTTTCGTTTACGACAGGTATGATCCCCATCTCCAGAAGCGCCTCAAAGGTATTGACAAGGTTCTCCTTTTTCTCTTCCTGCTTTATATCCTCGGCATTCAAGAGAATCTGGGCGACGGTCTTGTTGTAATAACCGAAAAATTTGTCATAGAGAAACATATTCTCGCACTGACCCACAGCAGCTGCCGCCTGCTTCATGCGCATCTCATGCGGTTTTTCTGTAAAGTGCATCTTGTTGGCGCCGACGGCGATGGCGCCGGAACTAACGAGAATTACTTCGTTCCCCAGATTCTGCACATCGGAAATTGTCATTGACAACTTATCAAATTCTCTCAGGTCAGGATTTCCCAGCTCATTTGTAAGAGTGGAAGTGCCGACCTTTATTACTATTCTTCTCTTTTTCATTTCCTCATCCTGAAAAAAAGCTGCGCGGCATGTCTCGAATATATTATCTGTCGATACGGCAGAAACCGTCAGCAGCTTGAAAATTATCATGCGGCTCGCGGGACTTGAACCCGCACGCCAAAGGCACAGGAACCTAAATCCTGCGCGTCTGCCAATTCCGCCAGAGCCGCGAAAATATCCTGTCAGTCTTCCTTTCCCAGTTCATTCAGTGCATTCAGAAGATCTGCCGCATCTGTCTTTGAGAAATTGTCAACAGCCTCAAAAAACTTTCCGGGATGTTCATTATCATTGCAGGATGAACCGCATGTATTGCAATTATGTGTGCAGTTCTCAGGAGTAACATTTTTAATATCAGACATATTTTTATCCTTTCTATCCGTGATCCGCGGCAGCTGTAATAAGAGATAATATTCCTTACTAAAACTTCCCACATTATTAATGAGAATCTTCGTTGCAAGGATTCATTCGCTTTTTGCCAAGAGATGTCACAGTGGTGGCTCACAAGTTGTGTTTTTCTGTTTGCTCGCACGCGCTT